>CAZTYD010000098.1:0-4642 GCA_964618035.1 uncultured Candidatus Peribacteria bacterium | reverse complement strand
TCGGCGGCGTGGCGGTGGCGCTGGCGGTGCAGAATATTCTGGGAGACATGTTCAGTGCTCTCTCGATCTACTTCGACCGGCCGTTCGTGGTGGGTGATTTCATCGTGGTGGGTGACGCGATGGGCACGGTGAAGCGCATCGGCCTCAAGACGACGCGCGTGGAATCGCTGTCGGGCGAGGAACTGGTATTCTCGAACCAGGAGCTGACGAGCAGCCGCATCCGCAACTACAAGCGCATGCAGAAGCGGCGGGTGGAGTTTTCCGTCTCGGTCGATTACGCGACCGACGCCGCGCGCCTGGAGCGCATTCCCGCCATGGTGCGCGACATTCTCGCCACAGAAGAGCACGTGAACGTCGACCGCGTGCACTTCGCCTCGTTCGAGGAATCCGGCCTCAAGTTCACCATCGTCTACTACGTCGATTCCGCCGACTACAACCGGTACATGGACATCCAGCAGCGCATCAATCTCGGTATCGTGCGGCGGTTCGCCGTGGAAGGGATCGCGCTGGCGCTCCCTACGCGCGTGGTGCGCACGGGTCGGGACACGGCGGCAGATTGATCGTCATGCCGGAGAATCACCCGGCTTGGTCCCTGAATTTTGGTAGAATGAGCAGCACCCTTTTCCCACAGTTCCCATGACTTCCCTCGGATACGATGCACGGGATTCGGCCAGTTGGTACGCACGGCTGAAGAAGCCGCCCTTCGCCCCGTCGCCCGTGGTGTTCCGTCCGGTGTGGACGGTGTTGTACGTCATCATCGCGGTGGTGTTCGCGTGGGTGTGCTGGCGGGTGTGGCAGGGCTCGCTGCCGGCCGGCGTTCTCTTGCCGTTCGCGGTGAATCTTCTCAGCAATGCCGCCTTCACGCCGCTGCAATTCGGCCTGCGGTCGAACGTGCTCGCGCTGCTCGACATCCTCGTCGTCCTCGCCTCGCTCCTCTGGCTGATGGCGTCGTTGTGGCCGCTTGCGACGGTTGCGGCCGTCTCGCTCGTCCCGTACCTGCTGTGGGTGTCGTTCGCGACGGTGCTGCAAGTGTCGATCACGTGGCTCAATCGGTGATAGAGTGAGGCCATGGCGTCCACACAATCCACCGCCGACTACCTCGTCGATCAGTTCGCCGATGCCGGTACCGTCACGAGTCGCAAGATGTTCGGCGAGTACGCGCTGTACCTGAACGGGAAGGTGATCGGGTTCATCTGCGACGATGCGCTGTTCATCAAGCCTACCGACGCGGGTCGCGCGTTCATCGGCGATGTCGAAGAATCACCGCCGTACCCCGGCGCCACGATGTACTTCCTCATCGACGAATCGCACTGGGACGACCGCGCGTGGCTGACGGAACTGGCGCTGCGCACGTGGGAAGAGTTGCCGGCGAAGCCGAACAGGCGCAAGGAAACATCGGCGCGCAAGCGAAGATCGCTTTGATCCTCACGTTGCGACTGTTAGAGTCGCGCCTCATGCCGCAGGTTCGCGCGAGAGACACACGCTGGCTGGCGCTGATCGTGCTCTGTCTGGGCTCGCTGATGATCGTGCTCGATACGACCATCGTGAACGTGGCGCTCCCCTCCATCCGCGACGATCTTGGCTTCTCGCAGACATCGTTGGCTTGGGTGGTGAACGCGTACACGCTCAGTTTCGGCGGGTTCATGCTGCTTGGCGGTCGCTTGGGCGATCTGTACGGGCACCGGCGATTGTTCCTCTCCGGCCTCCTGCTGTTCACGTTGGCGTCGCTTGCCTGCGGCCTCTCGACCACGCAGATCCTGCTCGTTGCCGCGCGCGGCATCCAGGGGCTCGGCGGCGCGGTGGTGTCGGCGGTGGCGCTCTCGCTCATCATGAGCCTCTTCACCGAATCGGCGGAGCGGGCGAGGGCGATGGGCGTGTACGGGTTCGTGTCGGCGGGCGGCGGGAGCGTGGGCGTGTTTCTGGGCGGCGTTCTCACCGGCACGCTCAATTGGCACTGGATCTTCCTCGTGAACATTCCCGTGGGATTGCTCGTGTTTGCGCTGTCTCTGTGGCTGCTGCCCGCCTCGCGCACGTCCGCGGGGCCGCGGCACCTCGACGTGGCCGGCGCGGTGCTCGTGACGGCGGGGATGGTGCTGGCGGTCTTCGCCGTGGTGAACGGCAACGACGTGGGCTGGAAGACGCCGCAGACGCTCGGATCGCTCGGCCTGGCCGTCATCTTGCTCGCGACGTTTTTGGTCGTCGAGGCGCGCGTGCGGGCGCCGCTCATCCCGCTCGGCTTGTTCCGTCTGCGCAACATCGTGGTGGCCAACATGGTGGGCGTGCTGTGGGCGGCGTCGATGTTCGCATGGTTCTTCCTCTCGGCGCTCTATCTGCAGCTCGTGCTCCGCTACACGCCCATGCAGGTGGGTCTCAGCTTCCTGCCTACCGATCTCATCATGGGCGCCTTCTCACTGGGCCTCTCGGCGAGGCTCGTGCTCAAGTTCGGCATCAAGAAACCGCTGTCGGTCGGGTTGTTCATCGCCGGAAGCGGACTCGCGCTCTTCGCGTTCGCGCCGGTGCACGGGTCGTTCGTCGCTCACGTGCTGCCCGGCATGGTCTTGCTGGGTCTCGGCGCCGGCATGGCGTTCAATCCCATGCTCCTCGCCGCCATGAACGACGTGCCGCCGGATGAATCCGGCCTGGCCTCGGGCGTGGTGAACACCTCGTTCATGATGGGCGGCGCGCTTGGGCTCGCCATTCTCGCGAGCTTGGCGGCATTTCGCACGCAGGGCCTCGCTGCCGCGGGTACGGAACACCTCGCCGCGTTGAACGGCGGGTACCACCTCGCCTTCGTGGCCGGTGCTACGGCGGCGATGATCGGTGCGCTCCTCGCCGCCACGATGCTACGCGTGGATGAGGGCAGGGAGGCCGTGATGCGTACGGGGCAGATGCAGCACTGACGTTACGATGGCAGTCTATTGAGAACCTTCCGCACGAACGGCGTCTTCGCTTCCTCCAAATCCTTCACGCCGACCAGGATATCGACAATGGGTTTGGCATCCAGGCCGGGAACGGCGGTTGAACCGACATGATGGATGCCGCCGTCGATCCACGGCGCGATGGCAGATTCGATTAATCGCTTCTCTGCCGCGAATTTCTCCGGCCAGACGGGGCTGTACGGAACGATGCGGATTTTCTCGTCCTCCATAGCGCCAAAGCATAGTAGGGAAAAGAAAAAACCCGGCCAAGCCGGGTTTTTGAGGCGATATGCTGATCATGATCAGAACGCCGTCTTCATCGTCAGCGTCCCCTTCATCTTGTGCCACAGGACGTAGGATGCAATCGCGAAGAGCAGGCAGAGCAGCCCGAACCACCACATGCTCGCGTACTGCGGGTTGGAGCTGTAGGCGAGTGCGAAGGTGGCCGAGAGCGTGTCGATGAAGAATCCGACGTACGCCCACTCCTGCAAGCGTGCGGGAATCATGGGGAGCAGCAGTGCGATGCCGCCGAGGGCCTTCGCAAGGTTCAGCTCGTAGCTGAAGAACGGTGCCGAGAAGCCGAGCTCGCTCATGACGGCGAGCGTCATCTGCTTGTCGGTGAAGAAGAACAGGGCGGCCGGCACGGATACGACGAAGACGAACAGGACGGTGGTGAGCCAGTAGAGAATCTTGAGCGTACGGGTGCTCATGGAGGGAAAAGGGAAAGGGACAGAGGGAAAAGTGAGTGGTGATTGTACTGGAAGTGGAGCGTGGGGGCGAGGTCCGGCATCTCAAGCGCTCCGGGGAGGGGTGCGGGAGAGTGGCAGGTCGGTGGTTACCGCACGTCGGCCAGCGCGGCGGCGAACTTGTCGAGGCTCTGGTTCCAGCCGGCCTCGGCATCCTTGGCCATTTCGGCCGGGTGGCCTGTGTGCACGAGGGTGATCTTGGTCTTGCCCTCGCCGGCGTCGGCGAACGTGACCGTCACCGTCATCTCCTCGGGCCACTCGCCGGGCATGCCCGCATCGTTCGGCGAGATCACGTTGCCGTGCGCGTCGGCGAAGTTGTCCGTGGCCACGATGCGCTCCATCGGCACGATCTCCTTGTAGGTGCCCGTGCTCCAGAAATCCTTGTTTGCGAAGGGGCCCATGTCCGGCCCGCCGCGCATGCAGTACAGATACGTGCCGCCCTCGCGGAAATCGATGGTCGCCTCGGGGGCGCTGAAACCTTGGGGTCCCCACCATTGCTTGACGTGCTCAGGCGTGGTCCAGGCTTTCCACACCTTCTCGCGCGGGGCGTCGAAGGTACGGGTGATGGTGAGTGTCTTCGTGCCGGACATAAAAATGAGAGAGAAAAAAATGAAATTGAAGAACTAATGAAAGTCAAAATTCATAGTCCAGAAAATATGAAAATTATCGCATCTATGAGATGTGAAGAAAAACGCATTTTACATAAAACTAAATTTTGCAAAGGCATGCTTTCGATAACTAAAAATCCCCGTTATAATTCTAAAGTTTATAAAGGAACTGGTGCCAAAAACCAATTAAAAATATTTTTAGAATACCACCCAGAATATAAAGTTGTCGCACAAATTTTCGATAAAAAAGGTTATCGACAATTCATTCCATTTAAATATTGGAATGAATGTTTCGAATCTTACCAACATGAAGCTTTTTCTAAAAGATATATTTTTGAAGTCATATTATCTCATTTGCCCAGTAAACCTT
>CAZTYD010000097.1:0-4647 GCA_964618035.1 uncultured Candidatus Peribacteria bacterium | reverse complement strand
TACCCAGGCGAAACCCGATCCGCCTCGCGATAAAACTCCTCAGCCGTGACCGGGGCCTTTGCCACATTTGCCAATCACCTGCAAGAACTGAAGACGAGGGCGTTCTACGTCCTCGCGTTCGTCGTGGCC
The DNA here is from genome assembly GCA_964618035.1 of uncultured Candidatus Peribacteria bacterium. Classification (GTDB taxonomy): domain Bacteria; phylum Patescibacteriota; class Gracilibacteria; order Peribacterales; family Peribacteraceae; genus JAQBQQ01. The sequence continues at coordinate 4,518 of CAZTYD010000097.1, read as the reverse complement.
GGCGCGGTGGTGGGGTACGCGTTCTACGGCAGCATCCTGGGGTTCGTCCTGCAGCCGCTCCGCCAGCAGCCGCTCTACTACACCTCGCCCGCCGGCGGATTTGAGCTGATGTTCAACGTCTGCATCTTCACGGGGCTGCTCGTGGCGGCGCCCGCCCTCTCGTACCACGCGTTCCGGTTCGTCGCGCCGGCGCTGCCGCCGAGGACGCAGAGCATGCTGATGCGGTACGTCGTGGCGTCGTGTCTGCTGTTCGTCCTGGGCGCGGCCTTCGCGTTCTTCGTGTGCGTGCCGGCCGCGCTCAATTTTTTGGGCGGATTCAGTTCGCCGCAAATTCACTCGCTGCTCTCGGCGCCGGAGTACCTCTCGCTGCTGCTGCGGTACATCCTCGGCTTCGGCCTGCTGTTCCAGCTGCCGCTCGTCCTCCTGCTCCTCAATGCCGTGCAGCCCATCACGCCCGGGCAACTCCGCCGTGCCGGACGGTACGTCATCCTCGTGAGCGCCGTCGTCGCGGCGGTGCTCTCGCCCACGCCGGACATCGTGAACCAGACCATCCTCGCAGTCCCCGTCATCGTCCTGTACTACGGGTCCGCGGTGCTCATCTGGTACCTGAACCGGAAGTTGCCGCAGGCCGCGACGGCCTGAGCGTGTTACGCGCCGTACCGCCCCGCGCCGAACCCGGTGCTCGCGCGAGCCGGCGGCGTTGCGGCGTCCGAGAAGACCGACGTCACATTTCGCATGATCGCGGTGATCCCGACGAGGGCCAGAACGATGGCGCCGCACGTCGTCAGGAATTCACGGCGCGTCATTTCCTTGTGGAAGAGGGAGTGCATAGCGGACTGACGATAGACAACTGCCGCGCCGATGGGTAGAGAGGCAGACCATGTTTTCCCGGTCTGGGAAGAGTAATTGGGTGCGCATGTCGACGCGCATGCCCTTGGACTCAGTCGAGGAAAAGCGCGGCAGTCGGCCGGTGCGCAGAATTGTCGCGCGCCGCAAGGCGTCGTAGAGTGGGGGAATCCTCCCCCCTTTCCCATGCAAATCGTCCTCGGAACGTACGACCGCCTGGCGAGAGCCGTCCTCGCCGCGCTCAGCGCGTGGATCGGCATCGTCGTCTTTCCGCCGTTCGGCATCGGCGCGCTGTTCGTGCTGTTCGCTCTGTGGTGCCTGGTCGAAGCGGCCACCGGCTGGTGCCCGCTCCACCAACGGCTGCAGATGGACCGTCGCGCGAACGTGCTGCTCGGCGCGCTGCTCGCGGTCCAGCTCAGCCTGGCGTACGGCTGGGCGGTGCCGGGCGTCGAGAAGATCGCCGGCCACTTCGCGCAGGATCTGCCGAAGACGCTCCAGTTCTTCGCGTCCAAGAATCCGTACGCGTGGTACGTGCGGTTCCTGCAGGGGTACGTGCTACCCAACGCTTCGTGGTTCGGCGTCGTCATCGCGTGGGCGGAACTGCTGGTCGGCATCGTCCTCGTCCTCTCCTGTGCGGCGATCGCGTTGGGGAACGCTCGGTGGAGGACGATCGGCTACGCCGCCTCGCTCGTCGCGCTCATCGGCGGCCTCGCGATGAACGCGAACTTCTGGATTGCCGCCGGCTGGACGAGCCCGGGCACCGCCGGGGCCAACACGGCGATGTTCTGGCCGGAGTTGGCGCTTGTGTACGTATGGGGCGCCTTCCTCTTCCGGCGCGACATCGAGAACGTGTGAGGCGGCGATCCCGCTTGCGCGATGCTACCGATGATCGGCGTCAAATGATCCAGCCGGAATAACGCGTCGGGCGGCAGGCGTGCTGGTGCAGCGTTCTGAGACGGCTCCATCCGTCCGCCACGCACGTGCGTTTCCTCATTCCACGTGCACCTGCACGTCTCTCTTCATTTCCACGTTCCTCATGAACAGCGTAAGCGCGGCGCCGACGCACACGACGATGCTCGAGATGACGAACACGGTGCGGTAGCCGTTGATCTGCGCCTTCAGCGACACGAGCGCGACGTAGGTGCCGTACGCGGCGGGGCTCGTCGCCTGGAAGACGCTGTGCGCGTTGATGTGCAGCACGTTGCTCTCGATGGACGAGTTGAGGATGGTGCCGAAGATGGCGATGCCGAACGCGCCGGCGATGTTGCGCGCCAGCGCGAGGATGGACGACGCGATGCCGATCTCGGACTGCGGCACGGCCGACGCGATGATGTTCGTGCGCTGCGCCATGCCGAAACCCATGCCGAACGCCATGATGCCCAGCGGGAAGATGATGTCCCACGGGCCGGACCGCGCGTCGATGAAGGAGAAGAGGTACAGCCCCACGCCCGCCACGAGCGTGCTGAGGGCGATGATGTACTTCGGCTGCGCCATGCCCGTGAGCCGGCCGCCGATGGGCGCGGCCAGCATGAGCGCGAACGCCATGGGCATGAACAGGAACCCCGTCTGCGTGGCCTCGTAGCCGAGGAAGGTCTGCGCGAACACGGGGATCAGGAAGATACTGCCCATCATGCCCATGAAGATGACGAAGTTATTCAGCAGCGCGTGCAGGAAGATGGGGTTGGCGAAGAACCGTAGATCGACGATGGGCTCGTCGTGCGTCCGCTCGATGCGGATGAAGAGCGCCAGCGAGACGAGCGTGACCGCGTAGCACGCGAGGCTCCTGCCCGAGAGCCAGTCCCACTCGAGTCCCTTGTCGAGCACCAGCACGAGCGCCGAGAGCGCGATGCCGAGCGACACGGCGCCGGCCACGTCGAACGTGTACGACTTCTTCTCCGACACCGATTCGTCGATGTACGAGAGCGCCATCAGCAGCCCGATGACGCCGATGGGCAGGTTGATGAGGAAGACGGATCGCCAGCTGAAGTGGTCGATGAGCGGGCCGCCGAGCAGCGGGCCGAACACCGACGCCGCGGCGAACGACGACGACCAGATGCCCAGCGCCTGCGCGCGTTCCTTATTGGAGGGGTACGTCACCGCGAGGATGGCCATGGCCGTGGGGTAGTCGGCCGAACCGGCGATGGCCTGGATGACGCGGAACACGATCATCGACGGCAGGTTCCACGCGAAGCCGGCGAGGATGGAGCCGACGATGAACACCGAGAAGCCGATGACGTACACTTTCTTGCGGCCGATCATGTCGCCGAGCTTGCCCCAGATGGGCACGAACACCGCGTTGGCCAGAATGTACGCCGTCGCGATCCACCCGGCCGACGAGACGGTGATGCCGAAATCGTTGATGATCTTCGGCAGCGCGAGGTTCACGATGGTCTGATCCAACCGGCCCAAAAACGTCCCGACGATGACGGTGAGGAGGATGAGGCCGCGGCGGGGGGAGCACGGGGAGGAGGGGGTCATAGGGTCATTTGGCGGTGCAACGTTCTGTGGATGAGCGGCTAGCGGCTAGCGGTAAGCGGTAAGCGAGTAGTGGTGGGCATCTCCGTGCTCGCTTGCGGCTATCCGCTAACCGCTAGTCGCTCACTTCACGATCCACACCTTCGCCGACATCCCGTTCTGCACTTTCGTCGCGAGGTCGCCGGCGAAGCGGATCTTCACGTCGAACTCCTTCGTCTGGCGCTTGTCCGAGATGTTGAACACCACGTCGCCCTCGCGGCTCGTGTCGCTGACGGATTCCACCACTCCCTCGAACCGCTGCGAGCCGAACGCGTCGAGCGTGAAGATCGCCTTCTGCCCCTCGTACACGTCCTTCAGCCCCTTGTCCTCCTCCACGCGCGCGACGACGCGCAGCTCCCGCGGCTCCACCATCGTCACGACGGCGTCGTTGGGCGAGTAGTGCGCGCCGATGTCTTTCTTCACCGCCACGGCGATGCCGGAGACTTTCGTCTGCAGGATCTGATCCCCCACGCGCGCCACGGGCTCGCCGGGGTACAGCCAGTCGCCCTCGCTCACCGACACGCGGTTGAGCGTGCCGGGCGCCTGCGCCGTCAGCTTGATGAGCGGGGCCGCGACTTCCGCCTTGTCGGTGTACACGTACTTGCTCTGTTCGACGAGGTACCACGCGGCGCCGATCGTGCTCACGATGCCGAGAGCCGCGAGGCCGACGAGGAGCGTGCGTCGATGGTTGCGCGCGGGTGCCGGCGCGGGCGAAGGCGTATCCATGATTCAGGAAGGGGAAGAGGGGAGCTGGGCGTGGAAGGAATCGATGATGCGGCCGAGGATGCGCTCGAGGTGGCGCCGGTCGGTGGGCGAAAGGGCGGCGTACACGTCGCGGAGCACGCGCTGCTTGTCCTCGAGCGTGCTGTGCAGCACGCTCGATCCTTTCTTCGTGATCCGCAGGCGGGTGATCTTGCGGTTGCGCGCGTCCGTCGACCGGGTCACCAGCCGCGCGCCCACCAGCCGGTCGACGAAGGCCGTCGCGCTGGAGGATCGGATCTTCAGCTGATCCGCCAGTTCCCGCATGGTGATGCCCGGCATGTCCTCGATGATGCCCAGGCCGTGCAGCTGCAGCAGGTTGCAGTCGCTGGCGTGCGAGCGCGAAGCCATGGTGCGCTTGAGCAGCCGGCTGAGTTCCAGCGAGAGGCCGATGAGGAC
>CAZTYD010000096.1:3336-4664 GCA_964618035.1 uncultured Candidatus Peribacteria bacterium | reverse complement strand
CCAGCAGCGGGGGCGTGTCGTAGTCGGGGTCTTCGTCGGCGTAGACATCGGTGAACCGGAACAGTTGGTGCTGCCGCTGCAGCCCCTGCACGAACCGCAGCGCCTCACGGATCTCCATGGCACGCTCGAACTTGCGGCCGGTGGCGGCCGCCTGCATGCGCTCGATGAGCCGGTCGATGACGGGCGCGAACTTCCCTTCGTAGAATTCGATGACGCCGTCGATGGCCCGCTCGCGGTATTCACGGGGCGTGAGGAAACCGGCGCACGGCCCCGCGCACCGCTCGATGTGGTAATCCAAACACGGCGCGCGACGGTCGGGCTTTTTAAGCGTCACATCCAGCTCCAGGCGCTTCCCCACCGGGCGGGTCGGAAATAGCTCAGGCTGCGCCAGATTGATACCCATCGTGCACGTGCGGAACGGGTACACCGTGCGCAGCAGGTCGATCATCTGCTCCTGGCCGCTGCGGTTGAGGAACGGACCGAAGTACCGCGCGCCATCCACCACCCGCTTCTGCACGATGAGCACCGATGGAAACTCTTCGTTGACGCCCACGCGCACGAAGCAGTACGCGCGGTCGCGCTTCATGGCGATGTTGTACGGCGGCTTCAGTTTGCGGATCAGATTCATCTCTAAAATGAGTGCCTCCAGTTCCGTGTTCGTCACCGTGATGTCGAGCTCCCACATCTTGTCCCACATGCTGCGCTTGAACACCCTCTCGGCCCGCTGCAACCCGGTGACGTACGTCTTCAGGCGATTGCGCAGATTCTTCGCCTTGCCGATGTACAGGATGTTCCCGTCTTGATCCAGCCACCGGTACACCCCGGGCTCGGTGGGAGCCGTGCGGATGCGCTGGCGCAGGATCGCCAAACGGGAGCCGTTTCTGGCGGAGAGGGAAAGCAAGGAATAATTGAGAATGAAGAATGGAGAATGGAAAATGATGGGAGCAGCCCTCGCACTCGAGAAGCTGCCATAATTCTCAATTTTCCATTCTCAATTATCAATTCGCCATTACCTCCGCCCGTTGCCGCGAACAGGCACGTACTCCGGAACCGGACCGTTGACCAGGCGCTTGAGGAGATCCAGCAAGCGGCCGAGGAAGAACTGCGCGGGAGACATGGGTGTGAACTTACTACCGACGGAAATTCCTGTAAAAGAATTTCGTAAGATTTTCGCGGTTGGCCGTCTGCACCGACTTTCTACGCCGCGTTCCAGGAATGCAGACATGCCGAAGCCCCCAGCGCGCGAAGCGCTGGGGGCGACGGTCAGTGGTGCATGGGCGTACTCCTTAGAAAAGAATCTGGAAGACCGCGACGTAGGCCATGAAGCC
>CAZTYD010000096.1:1846-3326 GCA_964618035.1 uncultured Candidatus Peribacteria bacterium | reverse complement strand
TCTGCTGCAGCTCGGGGAAGGCCTTGGCCAGAGCCACTCCCGCCGAGCTGCCGAACCACATCGCCGTTCCTCCGTACCCCACGAGATATGCGAGGAGCGCCCAGTCGAATCCGCCCAGGTGCAGGGCGATGGGGGTCAAGGCGATGTTATCGAGAAAGGCAGACAACACGCCCATCGCGTACGCCGCCTGGTTACGGCTCATACGCTGGAATATGGGCTTCGTCTTGTCGAGGGGCAGCATCTCCGCCGACCCCACGAGCAAGACGAGGAAGACCGTGTTGGGCAGTGCGCTGGCCACGACCTTCATGTCGTGCCAGATGTGCCGGAGGATGTCCTCCGACGTCGGCTGTTCCGTGGCGATGTAGAGACAGAGCTCCAGGAAGAGCCCTATCATCATCCCCACCCACAGACCGGCCGCCGCCTGATCGAACAGTACGTTCCCCAGGATAAGACCGGGGATTCCGAGCAGTGGGAGGAATTCCCGCTTGATCGTCTTCACCTCGCCCTGCTCGACGGGCAGAGCGACATGGGTGTGACGCCCGCCGTACCACATCACGCCGAGTTGGGACGTGAGGGTGGCGACGAAGCCCTTGGCCAAGACGAAGGGCGCCATGTGACTGGGCTGGATCACATGTGCCACGAAGATCATCACGGTCGTCGTGTCACCAATACACGACGCTGCCCCGCCTAAGTTGCTCGCGGCAATGACGCACACGAGCATAGAGAAGGGAACATTTCCGTGACCGTAGCGGGCGATGAGGATCGTCCCGCCAATGCGAGCGGCGGCGATGTTGTCGAGGAAGATCGACAACACGAACACCGCCAGCAGTACCTGCCAATCGTGTTTGAGCATGCGCGAGATCTTCCTCGCCGCGCCGCTCGTTTCGAATTTGTGAGCAACCAGCTCAAACCCCGGCAGGAGTCCGAACAGGTTGAGTAGGAGGGATGCCCTGTGCCACTCCGTGAAGTGGTCGAACAGGGCATGCAGACCACTCCCCTCCCCTCCGTGGTTGAACACGAAGATCTGGGCCATAAGGCTGGCCCCCACCGTCACAACATGCAGCTTGTGATGGTGGAATTTCAAGAGGCACGCCAGGATCCCGAAGAAAACGGCGAAGTCCGCCCGCCCCGCGAGGACGAGCTGCAAAAAAATACTGGCAACAGACATGGAGATGATCAGTCCCCAGCCCGTCGCGATGAGACGGCTCGCCCGCCGGTACGCCCGGCGGCGCTTCACTTTCTGTCTCTTTGTCATTGGTTAGCCTCCAGAATCACCGCAATCGCGAGGGCTGCACACAGAACTGCCAGCAGCACGAGGATCTTCGGATCGATCCTCGGCCGCCCCGACGCTGCGCCGGCCCCGAAGAGCAGGGCCAGACTGTAACCGGCGAGCGTATAGACAGAGCCTACCGAAAGATCGAACTCGCCGGCGATCATCAGGATGCCGACGCCCAGCGAAATGATCCCAAGCACCGGGATT
>CAZTYD010000096.1:0-1836 GCA_964618035.1 uncultured Candidatus Peribacteria bacterium | reverse complement strand
CACATGGCTCGCTCCTTTCTTTTTGAACCGCGATCAGTCCCTTCACCAGTGCGCTCGCACGTACTGGTGAACACGAACCAAGATTCCGGGAAGTCCTGAATCGTGTCCACCGGCGCGCGAACGACCGGCAAAATTTCTTTGTACAATTTGGAGTAGCCTATGCTGCCAATGACCGTGTCCTTTCCTCCGGTGCGCGAAGCGGGAATGCCGTGCCTCGGGCGGTGGAGAAAAGGAGAGGAATCCTATCTATACGCCAAAGGAAATCAACTCTCTTAGAGAGTTGACTTTTTCACATTTTAAGAATATATTGCAATTTATTCGCCATGACCGTGAATACGGCCACCAACCTCACCCACGGAAAGAATTCTCGCATGCCGCTCTGATATGAGCGCATGCTGTTCGGTACGTCCACTCTAAGAACGGTCGTGAATCCGCCTCCGTCGACCTCTCCGCCTCACCCGCAGAATCGGCCCCTGTTTGGGCTGGACCGCAAACCAGCTCCGCAACCGCCGGATACGTCCGATCCTCTTGGGAATGTGGCGAGTCATTGGTCATGGCGGAGAAATTGGGGAATTCGACAATGGGCAATGCTGTCACTCCGTCACACTGTTGTCTACACTTGCTCTTCACCGCCGTTCGTTCCTCCCTCCCCTCGCATGCGCATCGCGATCCTCCCCTCACTGGCCCTGTCCGTCGCACTGCTCGCCGGCTGCACGGCCGGCGTGAACGACGGCGCTTCCGTCAGCTCCACCATGGCCTCGAGCTCGCAGGCAAGCAGCGTGCTGCCCGCCGAGTTGGCGCCCCTCGCGGCATCGGTGCTCGCCGCGCTGAAGACGAAGGACGCGCAGGCGCTCGCGCAGCTGGCGCACCCGGAACGCGGCGTGCGCGTCACGCCGTTCACGAACGTGTCGCAGAACGATGTGGTACTGACGCGCGCAGATTTCGCCGGCATCTTCCAGAGCGACAAAACGTATCACTGGGGCGTGGAAGACGGCTCCGGCAAGCCCATCGACCTGACGTTCGCCGCGTTCTACGACCAGTACCTGTGGGATCACGACTTCACCGCGGCGCCCGAGGTGACGCTCAACCGCCCGATGGACCGCGGATCGAGCACCGACAACGCCCGCGCATTCTACGGACCGGACGCGCAGATCGTGGAGGAGCACTTCCCCGGCTTCGACCCGCAGTACGGCGGCATGGATTGGTCCAGCCTGCGGCTCGTGTTCCAGAAAGCGGACGATGGCAAGTGGTACCTGGCGGGATTGATTCACGATCGGTGGGGGCCGTGACTTCGACAAGCTCAGTCGAACAAGGCTTCGCGGATGCAGAGTAGAAACTGTCTGCATATCAGTGATGCTAAGAAAAAGCGATCCCGCTACGCCGCTGTCACGACCGTAGATGTGCAACTGCAAACACGTCAAACCGGCCACCCCTTGCGGGGCGGCCGGTTTTTCATCTGCTCCGGAAGAGCAGATGAAGAAAAAGATGTGGTGCTCACCCCACCTTGACCTGCGGGCGGCGCGCCTCGTCCGGCTCGGTCCGCCTGAGCAGGTACCGTAGCCACCAGGCGATGTCGCCGCCGCCGAAGAAGGCGGACATTTGCTGATCCAGGTAACTGCCCTCAGACCAGCCCAGCAGCACCTCGATCGGCCGCCCGTTGCCGATCGCGAGCGCGATCGCCGCGAGCGTATGCGGAATGCTGCTGCACTCCGAGGCGACGATCACCGTATGACCGTTCGCCTCCCGGATGTCGATCTTCGGCGAGTTTGGAAACTGACTGCTATCTTCAATCTGCTTCACTTCGATGAAGATAACAGCCGTCCCCTCCGCGAGACG
>CAZTYD010000095.1:4421-4670 GCA_964618035.1 uncultured Candidatus Peribacteria bacterium | reverse complement strand
TACTCTTTTTCCCTCTATGACCAAGCGAACGTACATTACGACGGCCATCGATTTCCCCAATGCGGCGCCGCACATGGGGCACGTGATGGAGAAGATTCTGGCCGACGTGTACGCTCGGTGGTGCCGGCTGCGGGGCGACGACGTGAAGTTCCACCTGGGTACCGACGAGAACGGCATCAAGATCCAGCAGACGGCCAAGGCGCAGGGCGTCTCGCCCAAGCAACTCGTGGACCGCAATGCGCCGGTCTT
>CAZTYD010000095.1:3233-4411 GCA_964618035.1 uncultured Candidatus Peribacteria bacterium | reverse complement strand
ACGGCCGGCTGCTGCTGGGCCGGCCCGACCTGCGGGCGGCGGAGGAGACGCTGCGCCGCTGGATGGGCGCCGCCGCCCTGGTCCGCCCCCGCCAGCCGGGCGGTCAGGTGATCGTCGCCGCCGACGCCGATTGGCCCACCGTGCAGGCGCTATGGGAGCAGCTCCTGCAGGCGGGAGCGCTCGAGAAGCGCACGTACACGGGCCTCTACTGCACCGGCTGCGAGCGGTTCGTGACGCAGAAGGATCTCGTCGATGGCGTGTGCCCGGATCACAAAGTACCGCCGGAGGAAGTGACGGAGGAGAACTGGTTCTTTCTATTAGGCCGCAAGCAGGCGGATCTGCAGAAGCTGCTCGACCCGCAGAAGGGCAGCTACGCGATTGTACCGGCGTACCGCGCCAACGAAACGCTCTCGTTTCTGGAGCAGGGGTTGGAAGATGTGTCGTTCTCGCGCTCGAAAAAGACGCTCTCGTGGGGCGTGCCCGTACCGGGCGACGAGGACCAGGTAATGTACGTGTGGTGCGACAATTTGACGAGCTACATCTCAAGCTTGCACTACCTGCTGCCGGATCAGCAGACCGAGTGGTGGGACGGCGCCGAGGTAACGCATGTCATCGGCAAAGACATCGCGCGGTTCCACGCGCTCAACTGGCCGGCCATGCTGCAGGAAGCCGGCATCAAGACGCCCGACCGCCTGCTCATCCACGGGTTCCTCACCAGCGAGGGCGAGAAGATGAGCAAATCGCTCGGCAACGTGGTGGTGCCCGACGACGTCATCGCCAAGTACGGCGTGGATCCGCTGCGGTTCTACCTGAGCCACGAGATCCCGGTGGGCAACGACGGCGATTTCTCGTGGAAGCGGTTCGGCGAGCTGTACGACGCGAAGCTGCGGAATCAGATGGGGAATCTGCTCAATCGGGTTCTGGTGCTCCTGCAGAAAGACGGTGCGGCGTTGGCCGATGCGCCCGTGGCGGATCCGGCGCTGTTGCTCGATTCCTGGAAGCGCTACGAGCAGGCGATGGGGCAGTTCGAGTTTTCGATCGCGCTCGGGGTGGCGACGGAGCTGGCGGACCGCGGCAACAAGTTCATCGATGTCGAGAAGCCGTGGACGAAGGATGCCGACGAGAAAGTGGTGATCCTCACGCAGCTGGCGGAGTTGCTGCGGCACCTGAGCTTGTTG
>CAZTYD010000095.1:0-3223 GCA_964618035.1 uncultured Candidatus Peribacteria bacterium | reverse complement strand
GAAACGTCGCAGAGAATCGCGCGGCAGCTCGGTGTACCGTACGCGGATCAGATGCTCGATCGCGATTTCGTCCTCACGCCGGAGCTGAAGGAGTGGGGGGGGCGGAAGGACTGGAAGCGGGTGGGGGAGCCGGCCATCCTGTTCGCGCCGGTCGAATAATTGACTCGTATGCGGCGCCGCGTATCGTACGTGCGCCAGCTGCCCTTGCGGCAGCCGGTACACGGGCGTTTGCCTCAATTTTATTATTCATCGCCCGTGCGGACCCCTCGTTCTCTCCCGGCGAGGGGTCCATTTCGACGGAATGGAGGTATTGCCGTCGAGTGGTCATCTGCTACGCTTTTAGCAGCTCCAACCCGTACTGACGCATGACGCAGTCGCAGGCGAGGGGTGTTTCCCATCATTTCCCCCCATTTTTATGTTCGATCCCATGTCGGATCTCGCTGATGACCGCCAGAGCCCGCAGGGCCATGACGACATCATCGGTCTCGCGCGTCCTCCCCGCGAGCAGCGCGGCGGCAGCGCCGGCGGCCGCTTCGCCGACGACGTCCACTCCATCACCATCCATGCCCGCCAGCGCACGTTCTACATCGACCTCAAGCAGTCGGGGAACGGCAAGTTCTTCAAGATCTCGGAGAAATCCCGCGGCGGCCAGAAGACGACCATCATGTTCGACGTCGAGGATCTGGACCAGTTCATCCAGGCGCTGCAGGAAATGAAGGGGAAGATTTGAGGAGAAGAGAGAGGGTAGAAGGCAGAAGGCAGGATGTGAAGCGGGCAGCGAATAGCGAGGAGCGAACAGCGATATGTGGCAATGAGCTGCCCGCTCGCCGCTAGTCGCTGTTCGCCTATTCATGGTTGCTGCTTTCTACTCTCTGTCTTCTGCCTTCTTCTGCCGCCCCATTGCCCACGCCTTGCCGCTCATCGGCTTGCGCGAGGGCGGTTGCACCTCGAGCAGATAGAGCGTGGTCTCGCCGGCACAGCGGAGAGGATGGCTGTCGGGTTGTTCCGTGAGATCCGTTCGCAGAATCTTCACGTTCGTTCCATCGATGTTCATGGTGACGCCCGGCCAGGGGACGAGGGCACGCACCGTGCGGTCGATCTCGTCGGCCGTCATGTTCGCGGGATCGACGATGCCGTCCTCGCGCTTCAGCTTGCGGCAGAAGGTCGCGCGCGCCTCATCCTGCGGTACGGGCTGGAGCGGATGCTTGAGTGTGGTGAGCAGCAGATTCGCTCCGGCTTGCGCCAGACGGTCGTGGAGGGTGTGAGCGGTCTCGCGCCCGGTGATGGTGACGGCGCGCCGGCCGAGCGCCGGCCCCGCGTCGAGCGCCTGCACCATGCGCTGCACCGTCACGCCGGTCTGCGTCTGACCCGAGAGGATCGCCTGCTGGATGGGCGACGCGCCCCGCCACTGCGGCAGCAGCGACGCATGGACGTTGACGGGTGCCCGCGACGGCCAGTCGAGCAGCTGCTGCGAAATGATCTGCCCGTACGAGACCACGACGAGGAAATCCGGCCGCGGGACCGATGCCATGATGGCCGCTGCCTGCTCGTTGATGCCGACCGGTTGCGTCACGCGCAGCCCCAGGTCGAGGGCCGCTTCCTTCAGCGGCGGCGGCGTGAGCACCTGCTTGCGGCCGACGGGCTTATCGGGCTGGCTGATGACGAGATCGACGCGCATGTCGCGATCGCGCGCCAGCGCCTGCAGGCAGGGGATGGCGAAGGCGGAGGTGCCGCAGAAGACGATGCGGATGGGATCGGGCATTTGCTCGATTGTACATGAGAATCCGGTACATTGGACGGGCGACGTACGGCCGCCAAGGTATGGCGTCTCTACACGCCCCATCCGCCCCATGTCCAAGCGATCATCCATGCTGGCTTCGTCCGTCCGCGACATCGTCGCGCCGGTACTGCGGCAGTGCCCGCCGGAGTGCGGCATCGTGTCCATCACGCGCGTGGAGGTATCCGATGATTTCTCGTACGCGACGGCGTACGTCTCGGCGCTGATGCATCCGGAGCTCGCACTGGCATTTCTGGAGGGGCAGACGGTCCACCTGCAGCGGTTGCTTGGGCGGCTGGAGCGGCGGAAGATTCCGCACATTCGGTTTCGGCTGGATACGCAAGAGGAGCAAGCGAGTCGCATCGATGCCTTGCTGGGTTGATTGCGACAAGAAAAATTTCCGTCCGTGCACGGGATGATACTTCGTGCCGCACGCAAGAGCAGTGCGTTGATGCGCGTCAACGGCCCTGAGTACACTCGCGTCCTTTACCCCATGACGTGTGCCGATTTCCAAGCACGACGCAGAAGAGGCCCGGCTGCTCCTCGCCGAAGCGGCGCGCATCCACTGCGTATGCCACCGGAATCCCGATGGCGACGCCATCGGCTCGCTGCTGGGTGCCGGGTTCCTGTTCGAGCGCGCCTTCCCACTGGCTGAGGTGACGATGCACTGCGTGGATCCCGTGCCCGACACGTTCCACTTCCTGCCCGGCGCCTTCCGCGTGAAGACGCCGCCGCCCGCGTCGCAGCTGCAGCCCGACCGCGACGTGTTCGTCTTCGTCGACTGCGCCGAGCCGAAGCTCACCGAGATGCACGCGACGCATGCCGCGCTCTTCGACGGGACATTCAGGACGCTGATGTTCGACCACCATCCCGGCAATCCGCTGTTCGCGACGCGTAACTTTCTGGTACCCGACGCCGCTTCCACCTGCGAGATCGTGGCGGACTTCGCCGATCAGCTGGGATGGGAGATCGACGCCGATGTCGCCACGTGCCTGCTCACCGGCGTCTACACCGACACGGGCGGGCTGCTGCACAGCAATACCACGCCGCAGGTGTACCGTACGGTGGCGCGCCTGCTCCGCGCGGGCGCCCGGCGCCAAGCCATTGTGACGGCGGTCTTCCGCACCGCGACGGTGAGCACGCTCAAGCTGTGGGGACGCGTGCTCGAGAAGATTTCGCTCACCGAGGAAGGAGGCGCGATTTCCGCGGTGACCGAAGGGGATTTCCGCGCCACGGGCGCGCAGTACAGCGATCTGACGGGAGCCATCGACTACGTGAACGCCATTCCGGGCATGCGGTTCTCGCTCATCCTGTCGGAGCGCGGCGGAACGGTGAAGGGATCGCTGCGCACGCTGCGCGACGACGTCGACGTGGCGAAGATGGCGGGGAAGTTCAGCGGCGGCGGGCACAAGAAGGCGGCCGGTTTCGCGCTGCCGGGCAAATTGA
>CAZTYD010000094.1:0-4690 GCA_964618035.1 uncultured Candidatus Peribacteria bacterium | reverse complement strand
AAATGACTCTCTAGCTAGCGCACAAACATCACTTTCGATGCGGTAAAGTACCTCCATGGATCAAAGGTATTATGAGCGTTCACTCATGACGTTCATCGGAGAGTTTTCCACGGAAGAAGCCTGTGAGGAGTATTTGATGCGCATGCGCTGGCCGGATGGCATGCCCTGTCTTCCGTGCGGGGCGAAGGATTTCTACCCGAGGCTCCGTCATCGGCGGGCATACAAATGCCGCTCCTGCGGCTTCTTCAATCGGCCGACAGCCGGAACCATCTTCCACAAGACCCGCACGTCTCTTCAGCAATGGTTCATTGCCATCTTTCTCATCGCCAACGACAAACGAGGATTGTCTGCCCTTCTCCTTTCCGAACAGATCGGCGTGAGTTACCAGACGGCATGGGCGATGCTGCAGCGCATGCGGCATGCCATGGCCAAACGTGACAGACAATATCTCCTCTCTGGATTCGTGGAGATGGATGAAATGTTCATTGGAGGGCCAACGGAAGGGAAGAAACGAGGAAGAGGGACGGAACAGACACCTGTGCTCGTTGCCGTGTCCTTCCTCCCAGACAAGAAGGGGAACGAGTACATGGGATTTGCGAAGCTGAAGGCAGTGAAGACTATCGATGCACCGACAATTGTCGCGTTCGCCAAAGATGTCATCGAGCCCGGAGCAACCGTGCGCACCGACGGCTTCACCGTCTATCCGGCTCTTCAGAAACACGGGTTTGTGCATGAAGCTCGTCCGGTCAAGCAACGCAAGGCGCATTTGCTTCTGCCCCATGTCCACACCTACATCAGCAATCTCCGCTCCTTCATCCTGGGAACACATCACGGACTCGGTGAAATGCATCTCCAGCAGTATCTCGACGAGTTCTGCTACCGCTTCAACAGACGAAAACGGAAGAGCGAACTCTTCGACCGTTTGCTCTTGGCCTGTCTGGAGAAGGAGGAAACCCCGTTTTGTGCGCTAGTTGGATAGTCATTTTTTTTTATCAGGTCACGGATGGCGATGGACAATATACTCAAAGTCGCTCGATTCTTGAAGCGTGATATTGGTTTCGCCTATGACGCTGATAAAAAATTTGAAGAAGGTGTGGCAAAAATTGCCGTAATCGGTGGCAATGTCGAATACCATCGTATGTGGTGTCAAATGATTCGAGAGGCGCGAGGAAAATGGCTTACCAATCTGATCAAGGTGCGTGTGGAGATAGAACATAGTGGCTTTACCCTGCCACATCTTCGATGTGAACTCTCAGGCGGTAAACCTAAACTCGTCTCATGGAGAGTGGCAGGTGGCCAAGACATTCGAGAGGCCATTCAAAATTATTGGAAACATGTCTTCCATTACAACGAACTTCTGATGATGTTTCTCCTGAGCACACACCTGCCCTCAGGAATGGGCATTATGAGTATTCCAGAAAGAAACAGAGATCCACAGTGTCCAGTTGCTTTCCTCGTACGACCAGAACCGTCCGGCAATTTTGAAATCCCCGATACTTGGGATGAGTTCACGCGAGGAGCTGAGGAATCCAATAAAGCATACAAGCCTCCAAAATGCTCGCTACGGATCACCGACGCGAGCGGTAAGCAATTTATGCTGCTCGATTATTTTCCGGATGATAAAGGTGGAGCTACTCTCCAGGCCGTGAACGGCACATTGCCTCTCGAGCTGTTCCTTATACCATTCAACGTACAGGCAGCAAAGGGTGTCAGGGGAAGACATGGCATCCTCCAGAATACCTATATTGATAACTTTACGGAGGAAGAGTTTAAATCTTGGGAAACGATAATCCCCAAGAATTCAAATGGAACGATTCTTGCGAAGCTCGAAAAGATATCTGCCGCACCAGCAACCAAGACGGTCTAGAACCAAAAAATCCGCCCCTAGAATTCCGATTTTTTGGCTGAGGCAAGCGGATCTATAAACCAATGCCAGTGTTGGCAGCCCCACCGGGAGTCGAACCCGACTTTTCAGGATGAAAACCTGATGTCCTAACCGATAGACGATGGGGCCGTGGATGGAAAAAAGCAGCAACAAGCTTCGAGACCGCCGTGCGGCCCGCAGAGGATACAAAACAACGGCGGTAAATTGAAGAGAATGTGCAGCCAGGCGAACATGTGCGTTCTAGGGCAAAAACGCTCCTCGCCATCTTTTGTGATCATATGCCTTTTGTGGTATAATAACGGCAACAATGACAAACACACACCATCACCACTTCGCGCTGAAGCACGCGACGATCGCCGCGCTCTTCGTGGGCATTATGACCGTCGTCAGCTCGACCGACGCGCTGCTCACCGCGCAGCTGAGCGGCGGGGGCGCCACGCTGCTGAGTACGCCGCAGGCGGAACCGAATCTGACCATCGTGCCGGCCCTCCATGCCGCCGCGCCCGTCGCAGCCGCCGACACCGTGCAAGCTCGCTTGCTCATCGGCATGCTGTTGATCCTCCTGGGCTTCACCCTCCACATGCTCAACATCCGCCGCATGCAGCACCTGCATTTTGAGCCGATACAGGCATTGCGCACGAAGAAATCGTTCCAGATCAAAGCGTGGTACCGGAGGTATTTGAACAGACCGCTGGGAGATGGATGAGGGGATTGATGAGTCTTGAGTCTCGATCTGTCTTTTGCAGTCTTGCATTCTTGCAGTCTTGAAATCTTTTCATCAGAAAAAAGCGGCCCAAAGGCCGCTCTTTCAGTTAGCAGGAACCGCCGCAACCGCAGCCGCCCTCACCATCGGTAAGCATGATGGAAGATGGAAAAGAAATAACGCCGGAAGTCTAGCAGCTGGAACCATGCTTGTCTATCACTCCATGTATAAGAGTGATAACGATAGTGTAAAATTTCATCTGGCATTACGGATTCACTGCAAAATTTTTTCCTATTTTTTTCCATCAAGCCCTACTTTCCTTCCAGGTTTTGGGTAGCGGCGTAGCGGGATCGACGGCCAAATACACCTCGGACAACCACGCGCTCGCCACCCCCTCGCCGCCAAGCCGTAAACAAAACCGCCTCTATTCTGAGAGACGGTGTTTGTGTTGGTCACCCGGCTGTACGTTCTGCAGTCGACACAGGGGATGACTGTTTATATAATAGCACATTTTAGTTTATTTGTAAATAACTGGAGTGTGAGGAGAAACCAAGGCAACCAAAGGAACCGAGGAGGGGAATGGGTTTATTGGTTGATTAGTTTATTAGTTATTAGTTGATGGTTGTTGGTTTTCCAGACAGAACATCCACAAGACTTCCTCTACCTCTTGATCTTCCGCAACACTCGCCCTCCGCACACCCTTTTCCCTCTGTCCCTTTCCCTTTTCCCTCCAAATCGCCGAGGACGCCTGCTGCTAGACATTCAATACCACACCTCTCAATCTTCAATCTTCATCCCTCCCCTCCTCACCACCGCCTTCATGAACGCCGCGAAGAGCGGATGCGGCCGGTGCGGCCGGCCTTTGAACTCGGGGTGAAACTGGCTGCCGACCATGAACGGGTGATCCTTCACCTCCACGATCTCCATCAGCTCGCCATCGGGCGACGTGCCGGAGATGACGAAGCCGTTCGCGACGAGCTTCTCGCGGAAGGCGTTATTGAACTCGTAGCGGTGGCGGTGGCGTTCGGAAATTTCCTTCTGTCCGTACGCGGCAAAGGCTCTTGTGCCTTCGGCGAGCACGCACGGCCACGCGCCGAGGCGCAGCGTGCCGCCTTTTCTCTTCTCTTTGTACTGGCCGGGCAGGAAGTGCACGACGTACTTGGACCGATCGAGCGTCCCCTCTTCGTCGAATTCCTCGCTGGTCAGCTGCGGATCCTTCAGCGTGTGCCGCGCGAACTCGATGGCCATGATCTGCGAGCCGAGGCAGAGGCCCAGGTAGGGCACCCTGTGCTCGCGA
The DNA here is from genome assembly GCA_964618035.1 of uncultured Candidatus Peribacteria bacterium. Lineage (GTDB taxonomy): Bacteria > Patescibacteriota > Gracilibacteria > Peribacterales > Peribacteraceae > JAQBQQ01. The sequence continues at coordinate 805 of CAZTYD010000094.1, read as the reverse complement.
GCGTACTGCGCCGCCGCGATCTTGCCCTCGATGCCGCGCTTGCCGAATCCGCTCGAGACAATCATGCCGGGGCAGGCCTTCAGTCGCTCCCATGTCTCGGCGTCGTTCTGCTCGAGCTTCTCGGAATCGATCCACTCGATGGTCGCCTTCTTGCCCTCGAACACCGCCGCCGTCTTGATGCACTCGATCTGGCTGAGGTACGCGTCGTCGAGACCGGTGTACTTGCCCACCAGCGCGATCTTCACCTCCTCCTGCGCCGCGGCGTGGCGCTTCTCGCCCGCCTCCCACTCGCGCATGTCCGGCTGCACGTCGCCCAGCTGCAGCGCCTGCGCGATGATCTGCGCCATGTTGAAGTGCTGGAACTTGAGCGGCACGTCGTAGATGGAGTGCACCGTGAGCGCGGGGATCACCGCCTGCCGCGGCACGCCGCAGAAGTGGCTGATTTTATCCAGCAGCTCGCCGGGAATCTTCTTGTCGGCCCGCGCGAGGATCATGTCGGGGTGCAGCCCGATGCGTCGCAGCTCGCGCACGCTCAGCTGCGTCGGCTTCGTCTTCAGCTCCTTGCTGCCCGCCAGGTACGGCAGCAGGGTGAGGTGCACGTGGAACAGCCGCTGCGACCCCATCTCGGCGCGCATCTGGCGCAGCGCCTCCAGAAACGGCTCGCCCTCGATGTCGCCCACCGTCCCGCCGATCTCCACCACCACCACCTTGGAGGGGGACCCGGCGCGGCCCACGGCGCGGATGGCGTCCTTGATCTCGTTGGTGACGTGGGGGATCACCTGCACGGTGCCGCTGAGGTAGTCAC
>CAZTYD010000093.1:0-4708 GCA_964618035.1 uncultured Candidatus Peribacteria bacterium | reverse complement strand
ACAATCGCCGCACAACTCAGCCAAAAAAAGGGTGCCGACACCGCATGCCTTTGCTAAGGTACGTCCCTATGATTCCGCAACCGCGGCTGCCAAAGCACGGCACGACTGCTCCCGCACCTCAGGAAGAAGGCAGCCGTTCTTCCGCGCGAACGCCCATCGATGCGTTCACGCACACGGCTAAGCGCAAGGCGCGCGAGCTGCGTGAGGAACTCGAATCGCGCAAGCGCTACGAAGCGCTGGCCGAGGCCATTCCGCAGATCGTCTGGACATCGACGCCGGAGGGCTACATCGATTTCTTCAACCGCCGCTGGTTCGAGTACACGGGCCTCACGGAGGAAGAGACGTACCAGCAGAAGAAGAGCATCCTGCACCCGGACGACCTGGATCGCTACAGCGAGCGCTGGAACCACGCGCTCCGCACCGGCGAGACGTACGTCATCGAGTACCGCTTCCGCCGCGCGTCGGACGGCGCCTACCGCTGGCACCTCGGCCGCGCCGTGCCGATCCGCGACGAGCACGGCCGCATCGTCAAGTGGTTCGGCACCAGCACCGATATCGACGATCAGAAGAAATTGGAGGAGCGCATCCGCCGCGCGAACGAGTTCTTGGAAGAGAAGGTGAAGGAGCGCACCAAGGTGCTGGAGGAGGAGATCGAGCGCCGGAAGAAATCCGAGTGGCGCAACACGGCGAACTTGCAGCGGCTGCAGAGCGTCATGGCGAGCATGCACATGGGCGCGGTGCTGTCCGACGAGCATCAGAAGATCATCAGCGTGAACAAGCGGTTCTGCGAGCTGTTCGATATTAAGGTGGATGCGAGCACGCTGGTGGGAATGCACGCCGGCGAGCTGATCCAGAAAGTCATCAGCCGTCTGCGGAGCCCCACCGAAGCCGTCGCGCGGCTGCAGCAGGCGATCGCGGCGCAGAAGCCGCAGATGAACGTGGAAGTGCAACTGAAGAGCGGCACCATTCTCACGCGCGAGTACGTACCCATCGCGGTGGAGGGACAGCTGCGCGGGCACCTGGTTCTGTACCGCGACGTGACCATGGAGAAGCGCATCGACGCGTCGAAATCCGAGTTCATGTCGCTGGCCAGCCACCAGCTGCGCACGCCGCTCACGTCCGTGCGCTGGGTGCTCGGCAAGCTCGCGCGCATGCTAGATGGCAAGATCAGCGACAATGAGCGCCACCTGCTCACCGAGGGAAAGAAGGCGACCATGCGCATGGCCGCCACCATCGACACCATGCTCACCATCTCGCGCATCGAATCCGGCAAGGTGAGCCTGAAGCTGACCGACATCCACCTCGCGTCATTTTTCCAGGAACTGGCGCCGCAGTTCCAGGCCGAGTGCGAACGCAGGAACGTCTCGCTCGCATTCGAGTGCCCGGACCACCTGTTCGCGGTGACGGACAGCGGGTTCTTCGGCGAGGTGATGCGCAATTTGATCGGCAACGCCATCAAGTACAACTGCGTCGGCGGATCGGTGCGCGTGCGGGTGGAGGAGCACGAGCAGCGGATCTTCATCGCCGTGTCGGATACGGGACAGGGGATTCCGCGCGACCAGCACGGCAAGATCTTCAGTAAGTTCTTCCGCGCCTCCAACGTCGTGAACGACGACACCGAGGGCAGCGGCCTCGGCCTGTACCTGGTGCATCTGCTCGTGACAATCCTGGGCGGAACCATTACCTTCACGTCCGAACAGGAAGCGGGCACCGAATTCCATCTCCTGCTGCCCACCGTCTCGGATCCCACATGAGCAAGCGCATTCTCCTCGTCGAAGACGAAATCCTCCTCCGCGACATGATGACGATGTCGCTGCAGGACGGCGGAGCGGACGTCGTCGTCGCGGCGAACGGCAGAGAGGCCATCGAGATCCTGGGCAGAGAATCGCCGGACTTGATGCTGCTCGACATCCTTATGCCTCAGGCCGACGGCTACGAAGTGCTGCGCTATCGCCAGGAAAAAGGTATGAATTTCCCGGTCATCATCCTCTCGAACCTCAGCGATCCGCAGGAAGAAGAGAAGACGCGCGAGTTGGGCGCGGTGGATTTCCTGGTGAAAAGCAATGTGGACGAGGATGAGTTATGGGCGAAGGTACAGGAGCATCTATAGGTCATTTCCCTTTGCTAGCGTCATAAAATTTGTATTGTATAAATGCAAATAGGTATGGACATGCGTTTCGAGCAACGGCTAGCCCAGGAAATGCATCCTGTCGCCAACCCTGAGTTCAACCTGACACTGGGACTTGCGGCAGAAGTGGTCGCCGATCGATTCTTCCGCGTTGCGTCTGCTGGCATACAGGATTTGAATACCGAGCAAGGCCAGACCAAGTTACAAGAGGTACTCGAGAGACTTGCATCGCAGGACATGGCGCTAGATATGGTGCAAGGAGCATTGATGAATCCTGATTTTATTCGGTATATCTACAATGTCGACCTGGCAACACGGCAATTTATTACGACGGGGAAGCCGTTGCAGCGCATTGAATCTTTCGAATACCGCATGCCGCCTCTCGATGCAATTACTCCGCATATCCACTCCGCACTGAGGTTTCAAATCGGACTCTTGCTCGAGGGGCAGGGTGATCGCTGGAAAGAGATGCGAAAGAAACTGGAGAAGACGCAGCAATTAAAAGTCGTCGTCGCGCGGGAGGAGCATCTTCCAGCTATTGAGCGAGCATACAACAATCAACTTTTGCGCATTGATAACATCATCAGCGGCAATCGCGAACTTTTCCGTCAGGAAATGCGTGGAGGGTTCATCCTCCCCTTCGACCATCCGCATCGCAGCGAGCACTCGGATAGGCAGGAATTGCAAGAGGTGCTTCGGCACCCTTACAGACCGGGCAAGGGATACGACATCAACGTTCTGCTTATGGAAGGAGATGAAGTGCGTGGATGGTACGAAGGATTCACGCCTGATCCCCATGGAATGTCCGAAGATGCGATTCACGAAGAGCGCACCGACATCGAGAAGGGCAACACGGGAAAAGTACAATACGATGACCTACCCGCTTATGCATTTCTTAAGCAACACGTGCCGACTCGCGGCAAGCTGAAGATGATCCTTCAAGATCGCAACAATCCTTTCGCTGCAAGTCGGGTCCATGCGATTGGGCAAACCATATTGCAGCGGCTCAATCCAAGAATGACGGTAATGGATACCTACTGGCTTTGGCGACTCAACCTGAGGGATCCCAAAAAGTTAAATATCATCTTGGCAGGTAACAACTGGTCGAGTCAGAAGCACTGCACCGACCGACATTACGAGGACATTGGAAAGGATAAGAGCCCAAAAGGAGAATCTTCGACGCGAATAGTCGATAATAGAACCATAATTGTTCAGCCATTCTGGACGCGCGCGATGGGCCTTGCACACGATGTCATTGCCGCGTGCCAGCGAATCTACGATCAGCAGTGCCGGTACTACGGGCTACCGAACAGCGATGCCGACATCATCGAAGACATCCACATGGAAGTTGTTGACCGCATGAGAAAATAAGATCGAGAAGCGGCGGACTCATTTTCGGGCCTTTAACGTTTCCCGATCTTTTTTGAACTCTTCGTTCGACGCGAGGTTCGTGCGAAAATTCTCCAGCAGCCCACGGTGCAATTCGGACGCCGGCTCGCAGAGCGAATAGTGCATCCACGTGCCCTGCCGCCGGCCCTGCACCACGCCGGCATTGCGCAGCACGGCCAGGTGCCGCGACACCGTCGACTGCGGCAGGCCCAGCGACTCGTGCAGCTTGCACACGCAAACCTCGCCGTCGAGCAGCAGATTGACGAGCTTGATGCGGATAGGGTCGGAGAACGCCTTCCATAGGCGGATGGATGCCGCCAGTGATGCATCAGTATCAGTCACCATTCGGGAGGAAAGGGTAGCGTGAACGGGAAGCTCACACTAGTGAAGACGTCCTGACAGCATTTTCTGACAAAACGCGGGGAATCGGGCAGACCGTGCCTTGCCGCCAAAGAACTTGCTCTTTGGTGCCCCATTCCCTACACTCGGCGGGCTTTCCACCCGTTTTCGTATGTTCGCCATTGTCGATATCGCCGGAACCCAGGAGAAAGTCGCCGTGGGCGACACGCTCAAAGTTCCTCTGCAGGATGCGGAATCCGGGAAGAAAGTCGTGTTCGAGAAGGTCCTGCTGATCGCCGACGGCGACAACGTCACCTTCGGCGCGCCGCTGGTCGGCGGCGCCACGGTGGAGGCGAAGGTGGTGGAGCACGGCAAAGCCGACAAGATCCGCGTGGTCAAGACTATGCGCCGCAAGCGCTACAAGCGCACGAAGGGGCATCGGCAGCACTACACCACCATCGAGGTGACGGGAATCAAGGCATGAGGGCAGAAGACAGAAGGCAAAGGTCAGTTATTGTCTGATTTCTTCTTTCTGTCTTCTGATTTCTCCTCCATAGCTTCCATTTTTCCCCGCAAGTCCCGCATCGCCCTCAGCGTCACCCCCATATTCTGCATGCATGCGATGGTCTCGCCGTAGCGCTCGCCGGTATTCATGAGGTGCCGAAGGTACGATTTCGTGTGGCGGCGGCTGAGCGGGGAAGGGGAGTCGGCGTCGATCAACGCGTGGTCGCGCGCGAATTCGGCGTTGCGGATGCGCGCCGTGGCGCCGTCGGACAGGAAGAGATTGCCATGACGTGCCTCGCGCATGGGCAGCACGCAGTCGAACATATCGATGCCGCGTCGCACGGCTTC
>CAZTYD010000092.1:0-4852 GCA_964618035.1 uncultured Candidatus Peribacteria bacterium | reverse complement strand
TGCAAGCGGACGGAGAGTTGGTCAACCATTTGCCTTACCCCTCAAGAGGAGTATAATAAATGTACTAAATTTACCCCTCAATTATGGATCATATCGGGACCATCAGCTTGCAGGATCTGAAGGCGAACGGCGCCAGGGTGATTCCGGATGATCGGAGTGTAATGCTCATCGTGAATTCCAAACCGAAATCCATCCTCGTGCCGCCGGAAGAGTACGCCATGCTGATGCGTGCGCTGGAGGATCTGGAGGACATCGCCGCCATCGAAGCACGCAAGAACGAGAAAATCGTTCCCTTCGAGACAGCGTTCACCCGTACCGCATGAGCATGCCGTACAAGATTGTTCTGAAAGAATCCGTCCTGCGCGACATCCGACGCTTTCCCCGCGCCGTCCTCTCGCGACTCCGCGAGCGTATCGCCGCGCTTGTCCATGACCCCCTCCCCCCGGGCGCCGAGACCATTCAGGGCTACGAACATTACTACCGTATCCGGGTTGGCGCCTACCGCATCGTGTACGAAGTGAAAACCACCGTGCGGATCATTACCATCATCCGCATCGGCCATCGGAAAGATGTGTACCGGCGGCTGTAGGAAGCTACATTCGTCGCTCTCCGTCCCGAGCGGCTACTCTCGATTCTTCCTCCCCTTCTCCCCCCTGCTCCGCGAAATGACGATGTACTTCGCCACCGCCCAGGCGAGGATGAAGTAGAACGCCATCGCCACGAGCGTGGACGGCTCAAAGACGCTGTGCACCTTGCCATCGGCCGTTTCGGCGCGCGGGAACAGCCCTGCGAACGGCAGCATGAGGACGTACGTCAGTCCGTAGACGAAGCGCGCGAACGCGCTGACGGGATTCGCGGCGAAGAGCTTGAGGAAGAACCGGAACCCCAAGAGGATTTCGACCACCGTGAGCACGTAGTACACGTAGTGGTACAGCTTCGTAGTCTTGGCACTGACGACCAACGTTGATTCGGACGAAATCTCGTCGCGCAGTTCGTTCTCGTTGGGCATGCGGCGAGGATACAGATCCGCCGCATAATCCCGAAGGACTCGTCCTTGCCGACCGCTTCGTTTGGTGGGCAGATGATTGACTAAATTCTGTTACATGGTATTAATTACACATGCAAATACGCTGTAACGGCATCACCTTCAGAGCGAAACCTTTGGAACCGTTCGGGCTGGAACTCCGTCGTCGTGAGGGGGAACCCCTTCCGTTGCAGCCATGGATCCGACGCGATGTGGAGGAAATCGTGGATCTCACGCGCGAACACGCACTCGTCATCATCCGGAATGCAACGCGAACGCAAAGGGACGCATGGACGCCGATCCCGCCATCCAGCGAGACGGGTACCACGCAGATTCCGCACCAGGATTTCCACGGCAAAGAACCCGTCCTTCTATGGCTGAGCAGCCAGCGGCGGAGCCCCATCGGCTTCGTCAGGACGATCGATGCCGCAATGGCCGTGCGTGCGCGCAGAGACGATTTGAAAATTTCACCGAGAGATGACGCATTGGATACAGACTTCCAACGATTGATCGATCTGCGACAAGAACTGGAGAATCCCGCCGATTCGATTGACGTGAATCGGCTCCATGCGGAGTACAAGTACCTGCGGACCCGTGCAGGCGACGAGTACGGCGCGGTCCTCCCACCCGACGTGCTGCTGAACAGGCGGAAACGATTGGCGGAAATCGACGCCTTCGCACGTTCCTTCCTCCGGACAATCGAGCCGCGAACGTACGTCCAAACGGGGTCAAGGGCACCGAGGACGGGGATCCTCGCCGACAACGGCCAGTCGCCAGGACATGCAACGGGCGTGCTGCACTTCGGCATCCCCGATCCATCGATCGGGCGGCAGCAGTACCTGCTGCGAGCACACATCTCGCGCATCGGAGCGCTCACCACGGGCTGATCACTTCTTCCCCGGGCACATCGCCTCGACTTCCGGCGGCACCTGGCCCTGGTACGTCTTGTCGAAGAACGCCGCAAACTCCCCTGCCAGCTTGTCGGCCGCCTTCTCGTAGGCATCTTTGTCGGTCCAGGTTTCCTTCGGGTCGAGGATCTTGCTGTCGACGCCCGGGCACGAGGTGGGCACGCGCAGGTGGAAGCGCGTGTCCTCGCGGCAGTCGACACCCGCCAGCTGCCCGGCCAGCGCCGCATCGACCACCGCGCGCGTGAGCGCGATGTCCATGCGCTGCCCCACTCCGTACGGCCCGCCGGTCCAGCCGGTATTGATGAGGTACACGTTGGTGCCGTGCTCCTTCAGCTTGCTATGGAGGAGATTTAAGTAGTCCTCCGACGCGAGCGGCATGAACGGCCCGCCGAAGAACCGCGAGAACGTCGTGGTGGGCGAGGTGATGCCCGCCTCGGTGCCCGCGAGCTTGCTCGTGTAGCCCATCAAAAACCACAGCATTGCCTGCTCGTGGGTCAGGCTCGCCACGGGCGGCAGCACGCCGTTGGCATCGGCCGTGAGGAACACGACGGTCTTCGGGTGCCCGCCGCGCGCGCCCTGCACCACGTTGCCCACGAACGAGAGCGGGAACGCCGCACGCGAGTTCTCGGTGAGGCGGTCGTCATCAACATCGACCGATCCATCCGGGTACACCATCGCGTTTTCGATGATGCAGCCGTGCTCCGCCACCGGACGCGCGCCGAACACGGCATCGTAGATCATCGGCTCCTTCTCTTTACGCAATTTGATGAGTTTGGCATAGGACCCGTTCTCCAGGTTCGCAATACCCGTGTCGGACCACAAATGTTCGTCATCGCCGATAATGGAACGTTTGGGATCGACCGACAGCGTCGTCTTGCCGGTGCCCGAGAGGCCGAGGAACAGGTGGGAATTCCCCTCGTGATCCAGCGATGCCGAGCAGTGCAATGGCAGCACGCCCTTCCCCGGCAGCAGCCCGTTCATCACCGTGAAGACGAGCTTCTTGATGGCCCCGCAGTACAGCGTCCCGTACACGATGCCGACGCGGCGCTCGAGATCCATGGCGATGAGCGCGTCGACGGTCTTGCCCTTCTCCTCGCGCAGCTTGCCCTTGTACTTGTCGACCTGCACTTTGTCGGTCGGCACCACCACGATGGTGAAGCGATCGTCGGCGAACGCGCTCTGGCTCACGTCGTCCGGCAGCGCGCGGAACATGTTATCGGCGAACAGCGCCGAGACGGCGCGCGGCGCGATCGTCCGCACGGGCAGAACGTATGCGGGATCCGCACCCACGCTGCGGTCGAGCACGAAGAGCTGATCCTTCTGCTTCAGCAGGTCCAGCGCATCGCGCAGCAAGCTCTCGAACGTCTCCGGCTCCATGGCGATGTTGTTCGGCAACCCCCACGCGATGTGCATCGGGCTCTCCGCGTGCCGCACGGTGTACGTGTCCTTCGGTATGCGCCCCGTCGCGTTCTTTGGGTTCCAGATGGCAAGCGCGCCGCTCTGCGCCACCAGGCATTCCCTGCGGTCGACGGACGCGCGGATGAGCTCGGCGCGCGTGAGGTTCGTGGCGACCTTCGGCTGGGTGGAGAGGAACTGATCGATGGATTGTGAGAGCGAGTCCATGGGGAGGGCAGGAAAGGGAGAAAAGGGCAGGAAAGCAGAAGCGATGTCACCGTAGCTGCGGTTAATCAACCGCAGCCCGGCCCGCAGGGCCGGAAAAACGACCGAACGCTCACGACGTCAACGCCCTGCACGCGGCGTAGATATTCGCGAACAGCGTCGGTAAATCTTTGTTCGGAACGGACGAGAATGCAACCCGAATGAGACCGCCGAGCGCGATTACGCCGGTGGAGTAGTCGGCCAGCAGCGTCTGCCGCACGGCCTCGGCATCGAGCCCGTCGCGAAGCTTCAGGCACAGGAAGTAGCCCGAGTTGCAGGGCAGCAGGCTAAATTGATCCGCGTACTGCGGGTTCTCCAGCTCCTTCTTGGCGTTCTCGAAACGAGACTTCAGCAATGCAAACTTCTGATGCTTCTCCGCATCGTAGCCCGGCGTCTGCAGCGCCTGCAGAATGAGGCTCTGCGCCATGTGCGAGCAGTTGCTCACCGTGCCGCGCACGATGCCGGCGGCTTTGTCCTCCAGTACCTTCAGCGTATCCTTCGTCATCCCCTTCCCCGCGAACGTGATGAACCCGATGCGCATGCCCCATGCGAACTCCTCCTTCGTCGCACCGTCGATCTTCACCGCCAGCACGTTCTCGTGCAGCTGCGAGAACGGCGCGAAGACCGACTCCGGGTACGCGTCGTCGTCGTACAGCAGCCCGAAGTACGCGTCATCCACGATGACGACGATGTTGTTCCCCCGCTCCGCGCTCTCGCGCACCGCCTGGACGATCCGCTCCACCTCGCTCCGCAGCGGCGTGTAGCCGCTGGGATTGTTCGGGAAGTTGAGGAAGACGACTTGCTTGCCGGATGTCTCCTCCAGCTTCTTCTTCAACCCATCGACATTGAAGTGGTCGTCCATGAACGTCGTGAAGGTCGAGAGTGTGGCGCCGTACGCCTCTTCAAAAATGAGATCGTAGTTGTCCCAGTAGAGATCCGGCAGGATCACCTGATCGCCCGGATCCAAGAAGAGATACCCGGCCACGCTCAGCGAGTGCGTGAGCCCCGCGTTCACCACCGGTACGCTCGTCTCGGCTTTCAGCGACGGATTCTTCTTCCTCATCTCCTCCAGCCACTTGTCGCGCAGCGGCTTCTTGCCGTAGCTCGGCGTGTACGGGAACACGTCCTTGGGCGGCAAGTTCACGGCCTTCTGGATGGTGGAGGTGTGCAGCGGCGTTCTGTCTTCGTCGAGCGCGATGCCGATGGTCGCGTTGATCTGCTTGCCGTCTGCGTCGGCCGACTGGCTGAGGATGCCCTGCTT
>CAZTYD010000091.1:0-4867 GCA_964618035.1 uncultured Candidatus Peribacteria bacterium | reverse complement strand
GCGAGGATTCGCTCACGGCGGCGGTGGACAAGGTGAACCGCCTGCTGTTCCTCGTGAACATCCGCGTGAGCGTGATCGCGCCGAAGGGCGTCGCCGACGAGGCGCAGGCGAAAGTGGAGGAGATCGCGTCGAGCTTCCGACAGTTCAGCCTGCCGCACTGCAACGGTCTCAAGCCGCTCAGCGTCCATCGGCAGCCGCAGATCCCGCACGATTTCCGCGCCACGCCGTACGTGATGTCGGTGGAGGAGATCGCGACCATCTGGCACGTGCCGAACATCCTTGTGAAGACGCCGAACATCGATTGGGTGCTGAGTAAGAAGATCGAGCCGCCCGTAGATTTACCGCTGTCGGAAGGGGAAAATCGCGATCCGGAGGAACTCACGGTGCTCGGCGAAGCCGTATTCCGCGGCGAGCGCACCAAGTTCGGCATCCGCGTCGACGACCGCCGGCGGCACATGTACGTCATCGGAAAGACGGGCATGGGCAAATCCACGCTGCTCGAGAACATGGTGTTCTCCGACATCCAGGCCGGCAAAGGGTTGGCGGTGATCGATCCGCACGGCGATCTGATCGAGGCGTGCCTCAAGTTCGTGCCGGCGCATCGCACCAACGACGTCATCCTCATCGAGCCGGCCGACCGCGAATTCCCCATCTCGTTCAACATGCTCAGCTGTCCCAATGCGGAGCAGCGCGGGCTCGTGGCGTCGGGGCTCATGAGCATCTTCAAGAAACTGTGGCCGGACGCGTTCTCCGGCCGCATGGAGTACATCCTGCGCAACGCGCTCTTGGCGCTCCTGGAAGCCGAGGGCAACTCGATGCTCGGCATCATGCGCATCTTCTCGGACGATCTGTTTCGCAAGAAGGTGATGGAGAACGTGTCGGACCATTTGGTGAAGACGTTCTGGGAGGTGGAGTACACGTCGTGGTCGGACAAGTACCGTACCGAGGCCATCGCGGCCATCCAGAACAAGATCGGGCAGCTGCTCTCCACGCCCGTCATCCGCAACATCGTCGGGCAGGTCAATTCGAAGCTCGACGTGCGCCACGCGATGGATTCGGGGAAGATCATCCTGGCCAACCTCAGCAAGGGGAAACTGGGCGAGGACAACTCGGCGTTCCTCGGCTCCATGCTCGTCACGAAGTTTCAGCTCGATGCCATGAGCCGCGCCGATATTCCGGAGAATGAGCGGCGCGATTTCTTCCTCTACGTCGACGAGTTCCAGAACTTCGCCACCGAATCGTTCGCGACGATCCTCTCGGAGGCGCGCAAGTACCGCCTGAGCCTGACGATGGCGCACCAGTACATCGGCCAGCTGCTGCTGGCCAACAACTCCACGGCGCTTCAGGACGCGGTGTTCGGGAACGTGGGGACGATCTGCAGCTTCCAGGTGGGATCCGACGACGCCGAGCCGCTCAGCCTGCAGTTTGAGGAAGTGGTGGCGCCGAAGGACATCCTCAGCCTGCCGAAGTACCAGGCGTACATGCGCCTGATGATCAAAGGAATCCCCAGCAAGCCCTTCTCGGTCTCGACGCTGCCGCCGCCCGACGCGCAGGCCGACGCGAAACGCGTGGAGACGATCCGCCGCCTCTCGCGCGAGCGCTACACCGAGCGGCGCGACGCGGTGGAGGAGAAGATCGCCAAGTGGCTGGCGACGGCGAAGGACGCCATCGTGCACGCGAAGTCGGCCGAGAAGCAGAAGGAGAAAGAGGAAGAGGAGAAGAAGAAGGCGCGCGCCAAGGGCATGAAGCTCGACGAATACCGCAAGTGGCGCGACCGCGAGATGTGGATCAACGAGTACAACCAGCTGCGCAAGAAGCGCTACCTGGCCGAGACGGCCGGCGGCGAGCCGCTCAGCGATGCGGACTGGGCGCGGTGGCCGGAGCTGGAGCAGAAATTGACGGAAACCGGCGGCATTCCGCCGCCGAGCAAGGCGCTCACGGGCGAGGGGAAGAAGCCGAAGGCAGCGGAGCAGGAGGGCAGCAAGGCAGAAGGCGCGTGATTTGCGCGAGGTGGTTGGGCGTTCCTTTGAGGGCGTTTTTCTGCTATAATGAGACGAAAACACATGATCCGCCTTCGCACCTTGCCGGCCCCCGGCCCCCGCGTCCTCGCCGCGTGCGCGCTCGCGGCGGCCATCGGCGCGTCGTGGATGGGCGCGGGCAGCCTGCACGCCCAGGTGAACAACGATTTCAATCCGTTCGCCGCGTACATGAGCAGCGATGCGGCCTCGAGCGATCCGTTCGGCTCCACGTGGATGATCGATCCCTCCGCTTCCTCGGCGGGCTACGTCGATCCGTTCGGGAATCCCTACGAGGGCACATCGTCATCCGTCTTCGATCCCTGGGCGGCCGCGAGTGCGGCGAGCGACTCGCCGTCCTCTTCCGCCGCGTCGGCAGCATCGGCGCCGTTCTCCGCGCCGTCCGTCACGCCCGTCACGCAGTTCGCCGATGTCGACGACACGACCCTCGAGGGCGCGGCGGCGACCGCACTGGGGCTGAAGGGGATCGTGCGCGGATTCCCCGACGGCACGCTGCGCCCCGGCGACACGCTCACGCGCGCGCAGGCGGCGAAGATGCTCGTCAAGATCACGATCCCGATCGACCCGACCGCGCCCGGGCCGCAGGTGTTCAAGGACGTCCCGTCCGACGGCCAGTGGCACGTGCCGTACGTGAACATGGCGGCCGCGCTCGGGTTCATCAAGGGCTACCCGGACGGCACGTTCCAGCCCGAGAAGACGGTGACGCGCGCGGAATTCGCCACGATGCTGGCGCGGCTGCTGCAGGTGACGAACGATCCGCAAGTCCCGCTGGCAGCGCTGGATGTGCCGAAAGGGGAGTGGTTCAGTGACAGCGTCATTGCGTCGCTCTCGCGCGGGTTCTACCCCGGCGAGGCGAAGTTCTTCCACCCGGCGCGCCCCCTCACGCGCGGCAGCGCCATCATCGCCATCTACAGGGCGATGGTGTGGAAGGGGATGATTCAGGAGTGAAAAGTAGAGAGTGTTGGTACGACCTCCAGTTCGCAAGGATGATTCCTCTTCTCGTGGAAGCCATTTTCCTCAGAAAAGGTGACAAGTTGATTGGCGGAGCCGATATGAATACTACACTGCACGCGGCATGTACCCTCCGACTATGACGAGAACTCCTTCTCATGCACCGGTTCGAGACCCATCAGCGCTGTTTCCTCAACTCACAAGACCAGATATACCTGACGATAAGATGCGGGAGTTTCGTACGGAATCGCACATTCCCGTGCAACTGGGACAAGACGATTCTCGAGCGAACACACGCCGTCTATTGTCGGATGCCAATCGGACGATGTAGGGCAATCTACGCATCAATCCCGGGCACCGGGAACTTCCGGCAGAACGCCTTCACCTCCTCGTGTAATACCTTGATGGCGTTGTCGTCGTCCTTCTTTGCGATGGCCTGGAGCATGAACTGGCCGAGTGTCTCCATGTCGGCTTCCACCATGCCGCGCGTGGTGATGGCGGGCGTGCCGAGGCGGACGCCGGAGGGGTCCATGGGCGAGCGCGGGTCATCGGCGATCATGTTCTTGTTGAGGGTGATGCCGATGCGGTCGAAGAGGTGCTCCACGTCTTTGCCGGGCATGTTCCACGAGGTGACGCAGTCGATCATCATCAAGTGGTTGTCCGTGCCGTTCGTCACGAGCTTCACGTTGCGGTCCATGAAGAATCGCGCCAGGTGCTTGGAATTCTTAATGATCTGCTGCGCGTAGTCCTTGAACTCCGGCCTCAGCGCCTCGCCGAAAGCCACGGCCTTGGCGGCGACCATCTGCATGATGGGCCCGCCCTGGAAGCCGGGGAAGACCATCTTGTCGATCTTCTTGCCCAGCTCCGCCTCGCGCGTGAGGATCATGCCGCCGCGCGGGCCGCGCAGCGTCTTGTGCGTGGTGGTGGTGATGACGTCGAAGCCGTCGGCGAAGGGGTTGCGCAATGCCTTGCCGGCGATGAGCCCCGCGATGTGCGCCATGTCGGCCACGGTGTAGGCGCCGACCTCGTCGGCGATGGCCTTCATCTTGGCGTAGTCGAGTTCGCGCGGGTACGCCGAGAACCCGGCCAGGATGATCTTGGGCTTCTCGCGCTTGGCCACCTCCCGCATCTCGTCGTAGTCGATGGCGCCCGTCTCCACATCCTTCATCTTGTAGCGCACGAACTTGAAGATCTTCGTGAGGTACGTGATGGGGTGCCCGTGCGTCAGGTGCCCGCCGTGGCTCAGGTCCATGCCCATCACCGTGTCGCCCGGCTCCAGCAGCGCGAAGTACATCGCCACGTTGGCCGGCGCGCCCACGTGCGGCTGCACGTTGGCGTGCCCGGCGTCGAAGAGCTGCTTGGCGCGCTCGATGGCGAGCGATTCCACGGCGTCGGTGAACTCCTGCCCGCCGTAGTAGCGCTTGTTGGGGTAGCCTTCGGAGTACTTGTTATTGAACACCGTGCCCATCGTCTCGAGCACCGCCGCGGACACGTAGTTCTCGGAGGCGATCATCTCCACGCCCTCCTGCTGGCGTTTCTGCTCGCCCATGAGCGCGGCGAAGACTTGGGGGTCGGCGGCCTTGAGTGCGTCGTAGGTGGGCATGGGTGGGTGGGGGAAGGAGATAAGGATACTGAAAAATCCTCACGCGCAACATCCGTCGGGGATGGACGGCTGCCGAGAGCGAGAAGAATGGGTCGTTGCCCCCACACACTAGGTCCATATAGCGGCGGATGCAACGAAAATTCCGCGCCATCAGCGGATCCGTTCGCTTAGGCGGAGATGATATCCCGTGCCGTCGCCACCGCATCCATCCGCTCGTCGTGCGATTCAGTTGGGATTTGGTTCAGCAACTGACATTCGAATGAAATTCCCCAGTACT
>CAZTYD010000090.1:0-4875 GCA_964618035.1 uncultured Candidatus Peribacteria bacterium | reverse complement strand
CTCCTTCCCACACGGCAAACACCTTCAGAGGACTGGAGAGGTAGTACGCCGGCTCGTAGAAGAGCACGAACCCCAGACGCCCGCCGACGATCACGCCGACGATGGCCCACGAGAGAATCGTGGACCACTGATCGATGCTCAGCGTCAGCCCGCGGTAGCGCTGCAGGCGTGGGAGCAAGGCATACGCGAGAACGAACGCCAGCAGGTACATGATCCCGTACCAGTGAACCTGGAAGCCGAGGAGGTTAAGGGCGACCGCGCGGGAGGGGAAGAGCTGCAACACAAGCGGGAATGTAAAATCGAACATGAAAAATGTACACTGGTTATCAGTATAGAGCGTAATTGTACATTATACATTTTCCATTTTACATTCCCCTCATGCGTATCCTCGGCATCGAAGCATCGTGCGACGAAACGGCGGCCGCGGTGGTCGACGATGGCCGTGCCGTGCGCAGCAGCGTCATCGCCAGCTCGCAACAGGCGTTCGGAGCGCTTGCGGGCGTCATTCCCGAGCAGGCGGCGCGCATGATGATCGAGTGCGTCATCCCCGTGATCACCCAGGCACTGAGCGATGCGCAAACTACCCCAGAAGAGATAGACGCCATCGCCGTGACGCGCGGGCCGGGCCTCTTGGGATCGTTGCTCGTGGGCACGACGACGGCGCGCGTGCTGGCCTCGGTATGGAAGAAGCCGCTCATCGGCGTGCACCACACCTTCGGCCACCTCAGCTCCACATGGCTGATCGATGGCGCAGCGGCCGAAGAACCGGCGTTTCCTCTCCTCACGCTCTCGGTCTCCGGCGGCCACACCGATCTGTGGTACCGCACGAGCCACGTGCGCGGCACGCTCATCGGCAGCACGCGTGACGACGCGGCGGGCGAGGCCTTCGACAAGGGCGCGAGCCTGCTCGGACTCCCCTACCCCGGCGGTCCGCATCTCTCCAAACTCGCCCAGGCGGGCAATGCGCACGCGCATGATTTTCCGCTGCCGCTGAGGAAGGAGGAGACGCTCGACTTCAGTTTCTCGGGATTGAAGACATCGCTCCGCTACCTACTGAGGGATCTCGGCGCCGATGCGCGCAAGGAGGACGTAGCCGCCTCGTACGAGTACGCTCTCTGCCTTCACTTGCTGGATCGTGTGCATGCGGCCATCCGGCAGTACCCGGACGCAAGGGAACTGCACATCGTCGGCGGCGTGTCGGCCAACAGCCGGCTGCGCGCGATGGCCGCTGCTCTGCGCGGCCCGCACGATCAGCCCATGATCGTCCGAACGCCCGCAACCATCCAGTACTGCACCGACAACGCCGCGATGATTGCGGCGGCGGGATATTTTTTGCATGGGGAAGAAGGAGACGCCGCATGCAGGGCATTCGACACCGAGGCATCGATTGGCCTGCAGTCGGTCGTCTCGCAGCCAGAGAGCTGAGCGCCGGTGACGCGCGGATCATGCGCGTGATCCCGATCAACTGAATGGCTGTTACAGATTCGTGAGCGTCGGCAGCAGCGCCCCGAGGACGATGGCGACGACGCCGACGGCGGCCAGCGTGCGGATGACGGTCTTCTTCTTCATGGGGTAACGGTGAGGGAAACGGAATCGGAGGATTCATTGCCCCAGTCGTCCTTCACGGTCAGCTTGACCGTGTACGAACCGGGCGAATCGAATGCGTAGACGTACTTCGCGTTCGGGCTCTGGGCCAGCGCCACGTCGGGCTGCGCGTCGCTGCGCACGTCCCACAGGTAGCTCGATGGAATCCCCGTCGAGCAAGCCGAATTGAACTCCACGCCCTGGCCCACCTGCAGCTGCAGCCGGCTCGCGGTGACGCACGCGTCGAGCGCGGGCCGCCGCACGACGATCGTACGCTTGGCCACGGCGTCTTCGCCCGAAGCCATCACGATGCGCAACTGCACCGCGTACTCGCCGGGCTTGCGGTACGTGTGCTCTGTACGCGCCGCGCCGAGCTCCGGGCGCACGCTGTTTTCCTCGTCCCCGAAGGTCCATTCGAAGCCCGCGATCTTTTGGTCAGACGGCACGAAGGAATTCGACGCGTCGAAGACGATCTTGAGCGGCGCCACGCCGGTCTCCGGCCGGATGTCGATGACGGGAGCCGGCGCCGGGGGCAGCACGCGCACGTTGAAGACCCTGCGCATGGCGCTGCCCTCGGGATCCTGCGCGATCAGCGTCAGCTTGTAATTCCCCTCCTTGCGGTAGATGGCCCGCAGTGCCGCGCCGGTCGCGCTCACCGTGGTGGCGTCGGGCGCCTCCCACGAGAACTGCACGAGCGGCGTGTTCGTCGAGGGGGTGAGCTGGACGGTGAGCGGCGCTTCGCCCTGGATGCCGCTGTCGCCCGTGACTTCCGGGGTGCCCTCGAACCGCAGGTCGGACAGCTGCAGGGTCTCGGTAACGCGCACGAGCGTCGAGAGCTCCGCGAGCGCGCCGCTGGCGGAGCGCACTTTGACGGAGACCGGGTAAATGCCCGTCTGGCCGAACGAGTGGAGCACCCGCCGCAAGTCCGCGCCGCGCTCCTCTTTATTGTCGCCGAAGCTCCACTGCACCTCGCGCAGCGGCTCGGCGGTGTCGATGCGGAAGCTCGCGCCCAGCGGCGCGGGCCCGACCAGCGTGGCCGGATCGCTCGTGAGCGTGACGGGGAATGGGAGCGGCGGCGCCTGCTGCACCTCGACGACGCGCTGCAGCGTCACCTGGCTCTGGTTGGCGAGCTTGAGGATGGCGGTGACGGGGTAGCGCCCGATGGTGTAGAAAGTGTGCACCGTATCGGGCTTGGTCGACGTTTCGTCCGTGGTGTTGTCGCCGTCGAAATCCCACTGGATCTCCTTCAGCGACTCCGGCGTATCGAGCAAGTCGGCGACGCTGAATTTCACCGGCCGCTCCACGATGGGGCGCAACGGAGACACCGAGAAGACCGCGCGCGGAATGGTGAAGCGCGTGGCGATGCTCCGCGACGTGCCGTTATCCAGATCGACCTTCACCGTCACGCCGTACACGCCCTGCCGGTCGAAGAGCCCGGTGGAGACAGGCACGACCGTGTCGTCGTTCGGCTTGCCGTCGCCGTCGAAATCCCAGAGGTACCGCATCCCGTGCAACCCCTGGAGCTGCAGCTCCTGCATCGCCTTCTCCACCGAGAACGTGATGGCGAGCGGCGCGATGAAATCCTCCTGCTTCGTGGGGTACACGATGTCGATCCCCAGCGGCGGCTGGCGGCTGATGGCCATCGGGACCACCACGCTGAGGAGCAGGCCGGGCAACACGGTGAGGGCCGTCTTGACGAGCCCGCTGGTGCGCGTACTGCTCGACACATCGGCCTTGGCGATCCGCTGCATGGCGAAAAGCCCCACGCCCAGCAGTACCGCCGCGCCGATGAGCGCGCTCAGCACGCCGACGGGCACGAGCGAGCGCAGGGGTCCGGTCGTCGGCAGCGCGGTCAGCAGGAAGAAACACCAGAGCGCGTACGCGGTGTAGAAGGCCCCGCCCAGCAGAATGAGGGAGCGTTTGGCGCGCGTGACGGCCACCGCCGACACGCCGGCTGTGGGCGTGGCAGGGGCGGGAGATGCCGCGCCTGCGCTGATGCCATCCAGCGTCAATGGATCGTCTGGATGGGCCTGAGGAGAAGCCGCCGGGCGTGTCTGATCAGCCATAGATCACGAAGATGACGCGACGCTCGCGTCCGAAGAGGAAGAGGATCTTACGAAGAGCGCAGGCTCAGACGAGGCCGCGGAACCAGCGGAGGCGGAAGACCCGGTGACCGATCCATCGCTCTGCCGACTTTGACCGACGTTCATCACGTACTGCTGGGCTCCCTGCGGCGGCATGACGGGCTCCCCGTGGTTGCGATCCATGAAATCCAGGAAGAAGTTGACCGAGAACGACTGATTCGACTCCGGCGTCGGCTGCAGCTGCCACGCCAGCCGCTCGATGGCGAACGTATGCGCGTCGATGACGAGCGAGCCGCGCGCGGTGAACATCCGCCAGAATGCGGCGGCCTGCGCTGCGTCCGCAGATGATTCCCCCTGGGCCGACAGCGCCTGCAGAAACTCGAGCAGCTTCTGCTGATCGATGCCGACGTCGTACAGGTATACGTCGCGGCCGTTCACCGTATGGATGCCGTTGTCCTTCAACACCGTGACTACCTCCAGCTGGGCGCGCAGCAGCCGCGGATCCGGCGTGATCGATTCCGGACTCACAGGCGCTCCCTCGCCGCCGGGCAATTGCCACCAGTGGCCGATGAACGATTGTATCTCCTTGCGAACGAGGAGCGGATTCACCGGATCACTCGTCACCTCACCCACGCGCACGTACACTTCCTTGCCATCCAGCGAGACCATTTGCAGGTCGGCGCGCACGTCGTACGATTGGCCGCGCTGCTTCACCGTCCCGTTCGTCCGCGCGTAGATGTGCGTGTCGCGCCCGCTCGCCACCAACGACCCCGTCAGCGACGCCTGCATGTTGTAGAGCGCATCGTCGCCGCTCCATTGAACCGTCGCTTCGCCGGTGAAGTTCGTCGAATCGAGCTGTTGGCTCTGCGTCGCCGCATTCTTCAGCACTTGCTCGGGCGGCAGCCCGCGCCGGCCCGCGCACCCCGAGAGAAGCGCCATGCCGATGCCCGCCGCAGCGATGAATCGTCGCGTCATTGAACCCATCGTGCCGGATTTTCCCCTACGCGCCAACGGAACCGGCTTGTGAAATCCGGCTTTTTTTGCGGAAGTGGAGCGACGATGCCCGTGGATCAGCAGGAAGAATTCATCCCTCTCTACCACCTCCCGCCTGCGCCGCCGCCGCCGAATGATCCTCCGCTGAACCCGCGGAAACCTCCCCCGCCCCCCCCCCCCCCCCCCCCCCCCCCCCCCCCCCCCCCCCCCCCCC
>CAZTYD010000089.1:0-4885 GCA_964618035.1 uncultured Candidatus Peribacteria bacterium | reverse complement strand
ACCGGCGCACCGGGCAGGGAAGCGGCTGATGAGCTAAATGGCTACGACTCTAATAATATTACGCCACCTGTTGCACAGAAAAATTTTCTGCTCCTGACAAACCTAGAAGTTTCGTTATAGCAATGTTCGCATGTTTCACCGCTATGGAAAGTCTAAAGCTCACAGAATTTATATTCCTCCTTATCGTCTCATTGGTCATATTGGTCGACGCCTCGCCGATCACCTTCTGCAGCTTTGCTTCATCGTAGCGCATCTGCTCCAGAGCGCTCCTCGCCTCTGCGCTGGTACGTTTGGATCGAAGCATCGTATCTATGAGCAGCTGAACTGCTACATTCACCGCCGAAATATTCGCATCCACCTCGCGCTCAAACCTTTCTGTTTCAGACGCCTCTGAATGCGCTTCCGGACGCGCTTGAGACTGCAGACTGGCACTGCGAGGACCCATGATTTCGGAACCGATGGCACTAGCAAAGCTCATAATTTCAAAGTAATTCAATCTTTTAAAGACGCCCAATAATTATTTCCATTTCCCGTGTTCTGTCAATCAGAAAACCTTTTTCTTGGCTTCCAGAAAGCAGAAAATACACTATTACCCGACGGAGAATTTCCGTATAGTCCGTCACCCTGCGTATGGAACGCCCATTCCCTTCATCGCTGGAAATCCTCACCGAGCTGGTGCGCATCGGCGCGCACACGTTGGAGGCGCAGCGACGCATGGCGCAGTGGCTGCACGACTTCGCCAAGGAATGGAATCTCGGCGACGTGCGCCTGGCGCCGTACCCGCGCGAGCTGCCGTACGCAGCCGCATACCCGGAGCAGCGCAATGTCGTGATCGACATCGGCGACGGCCGCGACGAGCTGATGATCTGGCACGGGCACTTCGACGTGGTGCCACCGGACAGCTACCCCGCCGATGAGGACCCGTGCGAAATCAGGAAATTGCCGGACCCGGACCTGTACGCCGGGCTCGGCAGCTACGACATGCTCGGCGGCATCGCGGCGATCCTCGTCGCGCTGCGCGAGGTGCGCGTGGCGCCGCACCGCCGCATCCGCGTCATTTTGGTAGGACAGGAGGAAGACCAGTCGCAGGGAACGTACGCCGCGTCGCACCCGGTCGAGAATCTGTTTGAGGGAGCGACGTGCGCGGTGTCGACGGAGCTGCTGGTGGGCGGCAAGCTCACCGACCATCCGCAAGTAGTCATCGGACGGCCGGGGCGCGTGGGGCTCGACGTATACATACGCAAGGAGCAGCTGCACGTGGGATCGGTGACGCGCGACCTGTTCGCGCAGCTGGCGGTGCAGTGCGACGCGAAGGCGAAGCTCGCGGCGATGGACATCCGCCTGCCGCACCATCCGCACGACGCGCTGAACCTGCTCTCGCACCCGCTCGTCGCCGTGCGCGACTGGGGCTCCAGCCAGCCAAAATCGCTGAGCGTGGCAGGCGAGGCGTGGTTCAACCTGCAGATCCACTACACGAACCCCGATATGACGCCCGAGGACGTGCGGCGCGTCGTCGAGAAGCATCTGCAACCCATCGTCGGCGACGGGCTGAGCGTGGAGATGGAACGCGGACGCGTGACGCCGCTGTGCCGGCCGTGGCTGGAGAAGCAGGACTCGCCCTACGTCCGCACGATGGTCGACATCGCCTCAGCCGTTGCCGAGGAGCACAAACTCGGCAACATCGAGCTCAAAGCGGGCGGCGGCGTGGCCGACGAAACCATCATCGCGCGCGAGCACGGCATTCCCATCGTGTGCATCCCCTCCACCGGCGAAGGCGAACACACGCCGCACGAACGCGTGAATCTGCGGAGCATTGAGGAGTACCAGGTGCCGGTGCTGCGGGCGATTGCGGCGTTTCCCGGAAAATTGGTTTGAGAGTTAGTAGTTATTCGTTGATAGTTTTTAGTGAAGGCCGCAGATGAAATGAAACTGCCATAACCAAAAACTAGCCAACCAAAAACTGTAAACTCGTTTATACTCCCCGTACCTATGTTCGATCCCCCTTCGGCAGGCTCAGGACAGGCTCCTCTCCTTCTCATGCTCTCTCATGTTCGATCCCGTTGACCCTAAACAGCGATTCCCCGACCTCGAGCGCGCCATCCTGCGCTACTGGCAGGAGGAAGACACCTTCAAGCGGTCCATCCGCGGGAGGATCGTCGAGGACACGAACGCCAAGCGGGAAGCCGACGAGGACACGCAGTTCAGCTTCTACGACGGCCCGCCGTTCGCGACGGGGCTGCCGCACTACGGGCACCTTCTGGCGGGGACCATCAAAGACGTGATCCCCCGCTACCAGACCATGAAAGGCAAGCGCGTGCAGCGCCGGTTCGGCTGGGACTGCCACGGGCTGCCGGTGGAGTACGAGATCGAGAAGGCGCACAACCTGACCAAAGACGATATCGAGGCCATGGGTACGAAGGCGTTCAACGACCTGTGCCGCGGCATCGTTCAGACGTACACCAAGGAGTGGCGCACTACGGTGGAGCGCATGGGCCGCTGGGTCGACATGGACTGGGACTACCGCACCATGGATCCGGAGTACATGGAGAGCATTTGGTGGGGCTTCGCGGAGCTGCACAAGAAAGGGCTCGTCTACGAGGGCCACAAACCGATGCACATCTGCCCGCGCTGCGTGACGCCGCTCAGCAACTTCGAGGTGACGCAGGGGTACAAAGAGGTGACGGATCTGTCGGCGGTGGCGAAGTTTCGCATCCTCCCCTCTCCCAGCGGGGATGCGGGCAGAGGGAGAGGGGCCGGGGGTGAGGGCTTCTTCCTCGCCTGGACGACGACGCCGTGGACGTTGCCGGGGAATTTGTTCTTGGCAGTGAAGCCGGATGTGCAGTACGTGAAGTTTTCTATCAGCAGTGACGATGAACGCAAGAGCGGAACATTCATTGCGTCTGAGCAGTTCTTCCAGTCGCTCCAGACAGACCGGAAGAAGGATTCAACCGATTCGGCGACCATCATCGAGACCCTGCAGGGATCTGCGTTGATCGGCATGCAGTACGAGCCGCTCTTCCCCTACTTCGCGGATCAGTACCCGGATGCGTTCCGCGTGGTAGCGGGCGATTTCGTGACGACGGAGGACGGCACCGGCATCGTGCACATCGCGCCGGGGTTCGGCGAGGACGACTTCAACGTGGGCAAGCGCGAGGGCGCGAGGATGCTCCAGCACGTGACGATGGAGGGTAAGTTCACGAAGGACGTGACGGACTTCGCGGGCCTGGAGGTGAAACCGAAGGACGCGCCGTCGAGCACGGATGAGAAAATCAACCGGTATCTGCAACAGCATGCGAAACTATTTGAGCAAAAAAGTTATACTCATACGTACCCGCACTGCTGGCGGTGCGACACGCCGCTGCTCAACTACGCCACGTCGTCGTGGTTCGTGGCGGTGGAGAAGATCAAGGACAAGATGCTGAAGAACAACGCGAAGACCGAGTGGGTGCCCGCGCACATCCGCGACGGGCGCTTCGGCAAGTGGCTCGAGAACGCGCACGATTGGTCGGTGTCGCGCAACCGCTACTGGGGCGCGCCGATTCCTATCTGGCGCAACGACGAGACGGGCGAACTCGCGGTGATCGGCAGCCGCGACGAACTGATCGCGAAAGATCCGCAGCGCTTCACGAAGATCACCGTGGCGCGCCACGGTGAGAGCGAGGGGAACTTGGCGCCGATCTACCAGGCGGAGATCCCCGGCACACCGCTGACAAAGAACGGACAGGCGCAGGCGAAAGAGTTGGCGAAGAAACTGAAGGGCCAACCCATCCACCACGTATACGCCTCGCCGCTCGATCGCGCGAAGCAGACCGCGCAGATCGTGGGGAAGGCCGCCAAGGCGGAGGTGACGGTGGACGACCGGCTGCGCGAGGTGGCGTTCGGCGAGTACGAGGGCAAGGCCGTCGACTTCACCGACCTCAGCTTCGTCCGCGCCAAGCGCGCGAAGCAGATCGAATCCGACGCCGTCGAGAGCATCTACCACTTCCCCGGCATGGAGACGTGGAGCCAGGTGTCGGCGCGGCTGCTGCCGCTGCTCAACGAGATACTGACCAAGCACCGAGGCGAG
The DNA here is from genome assembly GCA_964618035.1 of uncultured Candidatus Peribacteria bacterium. Classification (GTDB taxonomy): domain Bacteria; phylum Patescibacteriota; class Gracilibacteria; order Peribacterales; family Peribacteraceae; genus JAQBQQ01. The sequence continues at coordinate 819 of CAZTYD010000089.1, read as the reverse complement.
CACGTGCTCGTGGTGACGCACGCGGATCTCGTGCAGCACGTGCGCAATTTCTTCACCGGAGAGGAGCCGCGCAAGCTGGTGAATCAGCCGTATCCGTCGTTTGCGGAACCGTACACCTTCTACTGGGACCACCGCGCCGAGGGCCCGCTGGATCTGCACAAGGAGATCGTCGACGACATGTCGTGGACGACGGGCACCGACGCCGATGCCGTTTCACTGACGGTGGTGCGCCACGCGCAGAGCGATTGGAACATCGACGAACGCATTGCCGGCGCGACGGACCGGCCGCTGTCGGACAAGGGACGCGAGGAAGCCGCCGCGTTGCGGCAGCAATTGCATGCAGACGACTACGACGTGATCCTCACATCCGACCTGCAGCGCACGCAGGAGACGGCGCGCATCGCGACGAGCGGCTGGGGCAAGGAGATCGTCATCGAGCCGCTGTTCCGCGAGCAGGACTTGGGCGAATGGGAAGGAAAGATTCTCGAAGAAGTGCGCAAGGAGCATCCGGAGTATCCGCAGAATTTTCTGAAAGACGTCGCCATCATCCCCGGCGGCGAGAACCGCCGCGACTTCCTGCGCCGCGTGCGCGAAGCGGTGCGGATGCTGCGCCAGAAATACAAGGGCAAGCGCGTGCTGCTGTTCACGCACCGCCGTTGGATCTGCGCGCTGCGCCACGTGGAACTCGGCGCGCCCATCTGGGAGCCGATCGCGAACACGCACCACGAGACCATCATGCTGCGCCCCACCTTCCGCCGGGTCGGCGACGTGTTCGACTGCTGGGTGGAAAGCGGGTCGATGCCGTTCGCGCAATCGCAT
>CAZTYD010000088.1:0-4908 GCA_964618035.1 uncultured Candidatus Peribacteria bacterium | reverse complement strand
TCTCTTCCTGCTCGATAACGTCCTCGTCTTGTTCGATTGGCAGAGCGGCGTCACGAAGACGACGGGGTTGAGCATGAACGACGGCCGCTGGCATCATGTCGCGCTCACGTTCCAGAGCGGTGTGGCGAACGGAACGATGTTCTACGTCGACGGGCAGCCGGTTGCGGTGACGACGATGACCGTTGTGGGCCAGGGGGTTGCCGCCGCCATCGGCGCAGGCTCGAGCGGCGGGTCGCAGACCTTCGCCGGCCTCATCGACGACGCGCGCATCTACAACCGTGTGCTGTCGGCGGCCGAAATCGCGGCCTTGGCGAAAGGGGAGGGGTGAACGCCGCTCGTCCGGTTCCCCGATTTAGGGCGTTGGCGGTGATTCTTCTGCCCGCGCTTCTTTGTTCGCGATCACTTCCTGCGGCTTCGTCGTCACGATGCTCGATTCCTTGGGGCTCGCGATGATCTGGATGGCCACGTGCTTGTTGCCGGCGAAGAAGATGCCCTGCCCCACGCCGCAGTTGAGCAGCACGTACTTCTCGCCGTCGGTCAGGTAGAAGAGCTTCTGGAGGTTATCCACCGCGGTGGGGGATTGCTTGAGGAGCACCTGCAGGCTGGAGTTGGTGATGATGGGCTTGCCGTACGGCGAGTTCACGAAGTCCTCCACGTCCTGCGTGATGGTGGTGATGCCGAGGTAGTACTTGCGGGCGCGCTTGACGATGCCGAAGAGGAAGCGGGCCGAATCCTCGTGCTGCATGAGGTTCCACGCCTCGTCGATGACGAGGAAGCGCTTCTTGAGCTCCGTGCGCACGCGGTTCCACAGGAAGTTCAGGATGATGTAGATGGCGATGGGGCGCAGCTGGTCTTCCAGGTCGCGGATCTGGAACACGACCATCTGCTTTTCCAGCTCCACATTCGTCGGCTGGTCGAAGATGCCGGCGTAGCTGCCCGTCGTGTACTTCTGCAAAATTTTCGCCATGTTCTCGCCGCCGTCGGTGGTCATGAGCACGTCCACCAGATCGTGCATGGTGGGCGGGGCGATGCCGCCGGGGTTCTCGGTGGTGAGCGTGATGCCCTTGAGCGCGTAGGTGTCGAGAATGGCCTTGTCGAGCACGCCGTCCTCGGCCGGCGTGAGCGTGCCGAGCATGAGTTTGAACAGGCCGTGCAGGTTGACCACGGCGGCGCGCAGCACCTCGCCCGTGGCGGCGTCCTCGCCGCGAATGGCCTTGGGCAAGTCGAACGGGTTGATGCGGAAGGTGCTCTGCAGCGACATGGGGATGTACGAGCCGCCAACGGTCTTGCACAGCTCGCTGTACTCGTTCTCCGGATCGATCACCAGCACCTCCGTGCCGAACATGAGCGAGCGCAGGATCTCGAGCTTCACCATGAACGATTTACCGGCGCCGGACGTGGCGAACACGTTGCTGTTGGCATTGGGCAAATCGAATCGGTCGAAGATGACCAAGCTGTCGTTGTGGCGGTTGATACCGTAGAGGATGCCGTGATCGCTCGTGAGGTCGCTGCTCGAGAATGGGAAACTCGTCGCGAGCGGCGAGGTGTTCATGTTGCGGTTGATCTCGAGCTCGTCCAGACACAGCGGAAGCGTGCTGGTGAATGCGTGCTCCATCTGGAAGACGGCCGGTTTCGTCAGGACGAGCTTGCCGCCCAGGATCGATTCGATGTCGGTCTGGACTTTCTTGAGCTTCTCGTCGTCCTCGCCGTAGAGCGTGACGTACATGCCGAACTGGAAGAGCTTCTCGCGGCCGCGCGCGAGCAGGTCGCGCAGTTCCTCGGCGTCCTGCAGCGCCGCTTCCAGCGCCGGATCGCGGACAATGCCACGCTGCTCCAACATGCGGATGCTGGAGCGCAATTCGGCCACCTTCTTGCGCAGCATCTTCATGATGGCGCGATTGGAGGTGGGGTAGATGAACTGCGCGATATCGAGCTCGGCGTCGAAGTTCACCGTCTGCTGCAGCCAGTTGGGGTAGATGTAGTTCGGCCAGTTGTAGACGAACAGCGTGCGCGCGTGGCGGTCGTTCAGCAGGATCTGGTTGCTCTTGATCTCCATCGCCGCCGGCGCGATCAAATCCAAGATCTTCTGCAGACCTTCCTCGTAGTTCCTGATGGCCTGGCGGTCTTCGGGCGTCAGCGCCTCGCCGCCCTCCTTCGTCTGCGCCGTCAGCACATCCTGCGTCTTGCGATGCAGGCCGAGCAGGTCATCGATGGCGAGGACCAGGCTGTTGGGCATGGCGGCTGCCGCCGACGGGTTCTTGGGTGTTTGTGCCATGAATTCCTTTTATTATAGCCGAAAAGGCGACTTCTTTCAATGCGGGGAACCGCCGAGCCGCCGCGGAAGCGATGGTAGTAAATAAATCAATCCAAATAGGCTATGAAGGCTGAAATTCTCACTTCTCTGCCTGATCGCTGATCGCTGCCTGCTGGTCGCTCCCTCAGTCCTTCCCTCAGAACGAAAACCCTGCTGTCCCAAACCGATACTGCCCGGTCTGCGGGTTCTTGATGAGCCGCAGCTCCTCGATGCCCGGCACGTCGATCACCTGCAGGCCGGCGATGAGGATCTCGCGGTTCTGCGTGATGGCCAGCAGGCGTCTGTCCGAAAGATCGTTGAGCTGCTCGAAGATGCGCAGGATGTCGCGCAGGCGATTGATGTCCGACTGCGTTTTGTTCACCTTTCCTTCGGCGATGGTGGCATCCTGCTGCAGCGCGCCGGCCGTGCCGTAGTCGCCGGCGGAGAACGCCTTGCGGATGCGGCTCTGGATGTCGGAATTCTCGCGCGACTGCGTGCGGAGAATGTCGTTGCGCGCGGCGATGGCATCGTCGATGTCGGCCGTCTTCTGCTTCGCGCGCTTCGTGATGTTCGTGAGCCCGTCGATGTACTCGTTGAGCGTGCCCGACCGGTCGGCGCTGCGGTTCAGCAGGTCCGGCACGTCCACGCCCAGCACGCCACCGTACTCCTGCAGCAACTGGAACGCATCGTCCATCTGATCCGGATTAATGGGCTGCTGGAACATGTACTGCGCTCGCACGCCCTGTACGGCCGACGAAGCGGGGAAGGAACCGCCCTGCGAGAGGAACACGCTGGCGAAGAGCCCCAACGGTGCCGTGGGCCGGTTCTTCGAGACACCTTCGAGGATGCGGACGGCGTACTGTATGCCCAGCCTTGCGCTCTGTGTCTCGACATTCTCCGTTTTATTTGACGAACAGCCACTGACGAGGAGCGAGAGAACGGCAGCCGATGCGACAATGTGAGTCTTGTTCATCGTGGTACGATTTATAGTATATTATACATTAAATTAGTATAATAGACAATGAGGATGAAGAGCTCCCTAGGGCAAATCCCCTGGAGTATTTTGATTACGCCCGAAGGAGCAGATCTATACTGTTCATGGTTCTGACTTCTCCCTTCTGTCTTCTGCCTTCTATCCGCGATTCCCGCTCCACTTGCCTGCGTCGCTGCGCCATTCCGGCCGCACTTACACGTGCACATTTTGTGCTCGGACAACGAGGACATTTTGTGTGCAAGATCAAATGCGGGTTTAACGTGGTGCGGTACTATCTTCGTGATAGATTTGCCCTATTCTCCTGAGTATCTGTTTTGTTCAGGAGCTCTCTCGCGCATGGTCGCATCTCTCTCCGCACGGGCCAAGCAGGTGTTGGTCGAGGCTTTCCCCGGCATCGACGTCGAGCCTGCATGGATGCTCGCGCGCGACAACGATCACGGCGACGTCACCCTCTCCACGGCGCTTCAGCTGGCGAAGAAGGTGGGCAAGAATCCGAAGGAGATCGCGAGGGTGATCGCGGAGGGATTGGCAGGGGAGGCGGGGGTGGCAAAGGTGGAGGTGGCGGGCAACGGGTACGTGAATGTGTGGCTGACGTCGAATGTGCTGTTGGAGGAACTCGAAGCATCCGTACGAGAGTCTGAGGCTCAGCCGGCGAGAACGGGGGAGGCGCCTGTCATTGTCGAGTACTCTCAGCCGAATATTGCGAAGCCGCTTGGGGTGCATCACATCATAGGCACTGCCATCGGCCAGGCGCTCGCAAATATCTACAGGTACGAGGGATTCAATGTGATCGCGTGGAATTACTTGGGCGACTATGGCACGCAGTTTGGCAAGCTGGCTGTTGCATTCCGCAAGTGGGCGGCCAAGCCGATAGAGCAGCATTCCGTCGATGAGCTTCTTGGTCTCTACGTACGCTTCCACGAGGAAATGGAGAAGGACGCCTCATTGGAGGACGAGGGCCGCGCGTTGTCGAAGAAACTGGAAGAGGGCGACCCGGAGCTTCGTGCCTTCTGGAAGGAAGTCGTGCGCATTACCAAAGAATCGCTCGGGGCTTTGTACGCGAGGCTCCACGTGCACTTCGATCTGGATTTGGGCGAGAGTTTCTACGAAGACAAGATGACACCGGTAATCGAGGAGGGTAAGCGCAAGGGGGTGTTCGTGGAAGGGGAGAAGGGGGCTCTCATCGTGCAGTTTGCGGGAGAGAAATATCCCCCCTATGTGATTATGCGCGGCGATGGTGCGACGCTGTACTCCACGCGCGATCTCGCGCAGATGCGCTACCGTATCGACACGTACCATCCGCAGGAGATTCTCATCGCAACAGACATCGCACAGAAACTGCATTTCGAGCAGCTGATGGAGACATGCAGGATGCTCGGATGGGAACTGCCGGCATTCGAGAATGTGTTGTTCGGACGCATGCGATTCGTTGACGCGTCGATGAGCACGCGGAAGGGGAACATCCTGAAGCTCGAAGAGATGCTCGACGAAGCGGTCCAGCGCGCGAAGCGGAAGATCGAGGAGCACCGCGACTCAATCCAGACCGACGACGAAAGCGACCTGGCGGAGATGATGGGCGTCGGGGCGCTCGTCTACGGCATTTTGAGCCAGAATCGCAAAA
>CAZTYD010000087.1:0-4918 GCA_964618035.1 uncultured Candidatus Peribacteria bacterium | reverse complement strand
TCGATGAGTGCACGAGCAACGACCAGTGCGTCTCGGGCCTGTGTCTGAACGGCCACTGCGCGCAATGCACCGACAACGCACAGTGCCCGTCGGGCCAGTGCGTGAACGGCATCTGCACCGGGCGCGCGAACGGCGAGGCGTGCGCCAACGGTACCGAGTGCCGATCGGGTATGTGCGAAAACGGCCGCTGCACGGCGCGCCCCAACGGCAGCGCCTGCGCGCTCAACGCGCAGTGCCTCTCGAACTACTGCAAGGACGGCATCTGCGCAAGCCCGCCCACGCCCGGCGGCCCCCTCAATAACTCCGGCCCGGGCGCCGTCGCCGTGATGGTGGGAGGAGCGGCGGTGGGGATTGCGTTGATGCGGAGGAGGAAGATGGCGAGATAAGTCTTGGTTGGTTTATTGGTTGATTAGTTTATTGGCTTTTGGTTGTTAGTTGATAGTTTTGCCAATCAATCACAAGGCCTCTTTGCACCATTAATTCCGCAGCAGCGATTCGCCAAAAGCCTGTCCTGAGTACGTCGAAGGGCCGCCCGGGCCCGGCAGGCCCGGTCTTGCCCGTGGAACACTGCACCTTTCACATGCGTTACCATCCCTCAATGTCACGCTTCGCGGCTTCCCGTTTTTGCCGTCAGCGATAGGGCTGAACGAGTGGCGATACACTGACGACAACGCGCCTCAACGTGACAGAGTTAGAAAACTTGGATGAAAAGTACGAACGAGAAATTTGGATTTTGCAATCTTGTAGTCTTGAAATTTTCCTAGCGGAGAGAAGAAACATCCAACCGCCATCCTTTCCCTATTCGCTCCCGCCCGACATACCCCGCCGGCACTTCCAACGCGTACTGCGCGGGACTGTCTGACGGATACAGCACGCACTCCGCATCAACGGTCGACGTGCACGGCTGCATGGTGGCGGTGTTGACGAGCGCGCCCTGCGCGTCGAAGTACAGGATGTCGAGGGGGATGAGCGTGTTCTTCATCCAGAAATTGAGTGCGCGCGGCGCATCGAACACGAAGAGCATGCCGGTACTCTCGGGCAGGGATGTCCTGCCCATGAGCCCGCGCTCTTGCTCGGCTGTCGTGCGCGCAAACTCCACCTGCACATTCTTGCGTGTCCCATCTGGCGCAATCAGCGAAATCGACTGATCACTTTCTGACGCTGATGTTACAGCCGGCAAATCGCGAGATGGCGCGGCCGGCATGCTGCACGACGACAACGCAATGCCGACGATGAGGAGTGAGAAGAAACGTCTCATGCGCCGCGAAGCTGAGCGATGGCCTGCGCGCGGTCGGCGGCCTTGAAGATGAAACTGGCCGAGACGAGGTTGTCGGCGCCCGCCTCGCGGCAGCGCGCCGCGGTGTCGGCATCGATGCCACCATCCATCTGGATCATCAAATCCGGCTTGCGCTGGCGCAGCACGCGCACTTTGTCGAGCACGTCGGCGATGAACGACTGCCCGCTGAAGCCCGGGAACACCGACATCACGAGTACCAGATCCACCGCGTCGAGCACGTCGTCGATCGCCTCCACGGGCGTGTCGGGATTGAGGGCGATGCCGGCCGTCGCCTTCTCGAGGTGGATCGCCTCGACGATGGCCCGCCGCGCTTCCGTACTCGCCACCGCCTCGGCGTGGAACGTGATGTTCCTCGCGCCGATTTCGAGAAATTCCTTCACCCGGTCGGCCGGGTTCGTGACCATGAGATGAATGTCGAGCGGCAGCGTCGTCTTCACGCAGCGCATCACCGGCGCGCCGAAAGTGAGGTTCGGCACGAAGTGCCCGTCCATCACGTCCACCTGGATCCAATCGGCGTGCGGTTCGATGCTCTCGATCTCCTGCTGCAGCTTGCCGAGATCCGCGGAGAGGATGGAGGGGGCGATGAGAATCTTCCGTGCGCTCATGGAATGATAGTACACGAGGGAAATTGAAAATGGAGAATTGAAAATTGAAAATGATGGAAGTGCTCAATAACACGACTTCTCAATTCTCAATTTCCTCAAAGAACGGCACCTTCCCGCCCGGCTCAAGATCCGCCACCCGCGCGATGTGCCGCCCGCCTTCGAAGGGTGTTGCGAGGAACGCCTCGAGCATGGCGATGGCGTCTTCCGGCGCGGTCATGCGACCGGCGAGGCTGAGGACGTTGGCGTCGTTGTGGCTGCGCGCCAGCCGCGCGTCCTCCACCGTGAGGCACCGCGCCGCGCGGATGCCCGGCACTTTGTTGGCGGCGATGGCCTCGCCCTGACCGGATCCGCCGAAGACGACGCCCGGCATGAGCTGCTCCACCACCAGCGCGCACGCGCGGCGGATGATGGCGGGGTAATCGACCGGCTCCTCCGAGTGCGTCCCCTCGTCGATCACGTCGATTCCTTTGCCGATGAGATGTGCTTTGATGGCTTCTTTGAGTTTGTATCCGGCGTGGTCAGTGGCGAGGACGATGCGGGAGAATTTCATGATCTAATAATAGGATACATGACCGTAATCAGCCACTGTTAAGTATATTTGACATTTACAAATATTTCTGTTTAATGTCTTATGAATTTGTATTCCTTATCATTCTATGAGCATCGCCTTTGAACATGCTGCTGACGAATCAACCCAGACGGGTACGGCGGATGATGCTGTCCTTGTGGTGGAAGGCCATGAACTCGAAGCCATTCTTCGACCGGATCGGCACCGCAAGGTCTATATCGAATCGATGGAAGATGCGCTAGGTCTCGAGCCGTACTGGCGGAAGATCTATGATTTGTGCGTCGTTCAGAAGCGCATCTCCGTGCGGTCTCATGATCCAGAAGTGCGCCGTTACTTTCAGGAAAAGGTGGCAGCCGAGAACATGCGGCGAGAGAACGAGCAACGAGTTGCGCAATTTCTTATGGCGATGAATGCGGAGCTTAGAGAGCTATATGATCAAATAGCTGAGGAAAAAGCATTTTTACGCCAGGAAATAGAGAATCTCTCTCAGCAGTTGCAAGGTAGATTGCCTACCCCGAGTGGCAGCGACGAATGGGAAGATCTCCTCCCTGCCGCGCCTGTAGTCCGCCCCTCCGACTCGGAGACCGATGTCACACTCTGCCCCCCCCTTGAGGAACTTCCTGACCTTACCCCAAGCCATGATGACATCGCGGTAGATCAACCGAGTAGCGGATCTTCCTATCCAATCTCCTCTATGGAGGAAAACCGCAACCCCCACATCGATTCATCGGCACTTCAGCCGTACGCCATCGGCATTGGACCTGCCTTGGCATATGAGCAAATACTCGTGCCCAATGGAGAGAAGATGGAGGAAGCAACAGAGTATCCCCACGTGGATCGTACACTCCTTCCAGAGGCAGTCGTTGTTCGCGAGGAGCCATCCATGACATCTATAGAAATTGCCGTGCGTGCTGCCGATCCAGAGATCGAAGCAGGATCCTCTGACTGGCGATCCACAGGCGTAGGAAGAGATGAGGAACCCACAGCGGATGAAGATCGAGCGCTATCGGAGGGAAGGCGGCTTGGGGTGGCGCTTCCGAAAGAAACATCGAATGGTCGCATGGAAGAAGAACTCTTCACTCTGGCGCAGGGTGCGATGAGTTCCCGCTTCAAATCGAATCCAGCCAAATGGCAGAGGGAATTTGACTTTGAACAACAAGATACCATCCCGCAAGACATTACCACTCCCGGTACGTCAACCGCGATCGAAGCCGATTCCCGTGTGACTACTCCTGATGATCCGCTCATGGGACACTCAGATCTCACGCCTTCCGAATCAGAGGACCGTGTGCCCGCGGATTTCTACGACGCCATGGAGCCCTTGCCAAGCCGTTTGCAGCAGAAGCAGGAGCGGACACCGCCGCAACCCACAGTCGGCGCGCACGCACCTAGCCTGGAACCATCTCCGATTACAAGAGAGGGACTGGCAATTACTTCGAACCGACGGAAATCCGCTGGCCCGCTGACCGGCACCGCCGCGCTCGGTGCACTCGCGCTGATGCGACGGCTCCAGCCGAGCGAAGAGCAGCACCGCTCCTGGCCAAATTCAATCGGAAAATTCTTCCGCAGGATTCGCCGAGCAGTAGCGCTGTGAAACTCCTGCCCTCCAGGCAATATTGCGGTACGCTATCGCCATGCCCCGCACCCCCCTCATCGCCGCGAACTGGAAGATGAACCCCGCTCCCGAGGGATTCGACGCTGCGGATTCGCCGTACATCCCCACGAGGAATGTGGATGTGGTCGTCTTTCCCACGGCGTTGGACTTGGCCGCATGCGTCGCCGCCAAAATTTCCACGGGCGCGCAGTTCGCGCGGCCGGAGGAGAAAGGCGCCTTTACCGGCGACATCAGTATGACGATGGTCAGAGATCTCGGCTGCACGTACGTGCTGTGCGGGCACTCGGAGCGGCGGCGCTACCATGGTGAATCCGACGCGTTCGTGGCGGAGCAGGCGCGCGCGGCACTCGCAGTGGAGCTGCAGCCGGTAGTGTGCGTGGGCGAGACGGAAGAGGAGCGAAACGCGGGAAATGAAAAGCAAGTGATCGAGCGGCAGGTCTCCGTGCTGCCCCACGGCGTCACCATCGCGTACGAACCGGTGTGGGCCATCGGCACGGGCAAGACGGCCACGCCCGAGCAGGCGCAGGAGATGCACGCGTTCATCCGGTCGCTCCTGCCGGAATCCGCACGCGCGACGACGCGCATCCTGTACGGCGGTTCGATGAACGCCGCGAACGCGGAATCGCTGCTGCGCCAGCCGGACATCGACGGCGGTCTCATCGGCGGAGCATCCTTGAACATTGAGGAGTTCCGCCGGATTGTGGAGAGTGCGGGGAGACGGTGAGGGAGAAGATTTCAAGACTGCAAGATTGCATCCTTCGTGACGCGCTGCGGCGCTCCTCAGTCCTTGAATGCCAAATCAAGAAGATGAGATTGTCACCTTCTTCACTTTG
>CAZTYD010000086.1:1517-5066 GCA_964618035.1 uncultured Candidatus Peribacteria bacterium | reverse complement strand
CAAGATTGCAAGGAAGACCCAAGGGAAGGGCTCTTGGATTTTCGTTTGCAATCTTGAAGTCTTTCTTCTCTATACTCTTGCCGTGACCTTGCTCTTCATCACCCAGAAACTCCACCAGCAAGATGCCTTCGCCGTCCTGTGGGTGAACGCATTCCGGCGGCGCGGGTACGACGTGACGGTCGTGTGTCTGGAGGACCGCGTGTCGCCGCAGCCGTTCGAGGTGCACTCGATGGGGAAGGAGAAAGGCCACGGGAAGCTGCGGCAGATCATGGAGTTCGAGCGGCTCATCACCACGCTGCGGTACGATCGTGTGTTCATCCACATGAGCCCCGTGTGGGGGTTGCTAGGCTCGTGGTGGTTCGTGCTGCGCGGCATTCCCACGTACCTCTGGTACACGCACTACAAGCGGAGCCTCTCTCTGCGTGTGACGGGGTGGTACGCGAAGCGGCTGTTCTGCGCCACGTCGCAGAGCTTGCCGCAGTATGAGGGGTCGTCGAAGAAAGTCGTCGTTGGCCACGGGATTGACCTGGCGGTGTGGCCGCAGCGCGTGAATCATGCGGCGCATCCGCAGGAATTGCTCGTCGTGCATCGATTGTCGCGCTCCAAGCGATTGGAACTGAGTATCCAGGCGCTCACCTTTCTGCCGAAGGAGTACACGATGATCGTCTACGGCATCCCGGCGGAGCCGGAGTACGTGGCTGAGTTGGAGCGGTTGGTGTTGGAACTGCAGTTGCAAGATCGCGTGACGTTCAAAGGTACGGTGCCGATGGACCAGTTGCCTGCCGTCTACCAGAGTCATCGGTTGATCCTCAACATGGCATCCGAAACCATCGACAAGACGATGCTCGAGGCGATGACGTGCGGGTGCTACCCTGTGACGACACGGCGCAACGCCGAAGCGATCGGCCTTCGTCCTTCGTGCTTCGGCCGACAAGTCGGCATTGATCTCGCTCCATCCGACGACACGCCGCAGGCCATCGCGGAGTTCGTGCGGTCATTTGCCGGCGTCGATGCGGATCAGTTGTACCAGGTGGTGAAGACGCGGCACGGATTGGATGGGCTGATGGAGAGGATGGATGCGTACCTGCGCGAGGGGGAATGAGGTAGCATGCCGGCATGGAAGCGACAAGGTTCCCACGCGGCGATCTCCCTTGCACTGCCCTCACCTTCGTGAGGAACAGTGCGGCCACGCTCGAGGCGTGCTTGCAATCGGGGTTGTTCTGCGCCGAGCACGTCCTGTTGGACGGCGGATCCACCGACGCGACGCTCGAGATTGCGGCGCGGTTCGGCTGCCGCGTGGTGCCGCAGGACAAGAAGTTCCTGAACGCCGAAGGCCGCATCATCGATTACGCCGGCATCACCAATCAGGGGATCGCGGCGGCGGCTCATCCGTGGGTCACCATCATCGATTCCGACGAGTACATCGACCGTCAGTTGGTGGATGCGATGACGGAGCACGTGAAGCAGAATGTGCCTGGTGCCTACTATGTTGACCGTCTGTACACGCTCGACGGGCGGGTGATCCGGTACGCTTCCACGTATCCCAATCGGCAGATCCGCCTGTGGCACGGCGACGCGATCAACGGATTCGTGAAGTTCATCCACGAGCGGCCGGATCTGAAGCCTGGCATCAAGCCAACGGTGCTGCCCGGCATTCAGTACGTGCCGCTGGAGCCTGCAGCCGATATGCGGCGGAAATTTAGGCGGTACCTGGACTTGGAAGCGCGGTTTGCGGGCGGGTACGGCTGGGCGGCATGGCTTCGATTGGTGTGGAACAAGCTCTCGCGGATGGCACTGCGTGTTCTCAGAATCATCAAAGCACGCCTTACGCACCGGTGGAGCGATTGCCTGCCGCTGAGCTATGAATACCTGCATCTGTGGTACCCGTGGCGGATCGTGGTGGAAACGTGTCCGCTGGTATTCAACGCCAAGGCCAAACTCCGATGACGTTCATTGGAAGAATTCCTGTACGGCCGTACAGACGGTACGTATCTGTCCGTCGGTCAGCTCCGCGTACATCGGCAGCGACAGCATTTCTTCCGCCAGCTTGGCCGGGTCCTTCAGCCAGAATGTGGCCAGTTCACCCAGCGTTTCTGACGACGGGAAATCACTTTCCTTGTATCCCAAGTGTTGGAGAGGTTTTTGGAGGTGCAATGGGATAGGGTAGTGGATGGCGGTTGCGATGCCGCGTTCGGACAAATGCGCCTGCAGCGCGTCGCGTTGGGCGGTGCGGATCACAAACAGGTGATACACGCCGGTACGATCCGGTTTCTCGGTGATGAAGCGAATGTCGCCCACGCCCGTCAATCGCTGGCGGTACGACGCCGCGTGAGCGCGGCGCGCCTCGTTCCACTGGTCCAGGTACGGAAGTTTGACACCGAGTACAGCTCCCTGCACGCCATCCATACGCTCGTTGTACCCGAGCAATTCGTGGTGGTAGCGCTTGGGCATGCCGTGCTCGCGGAGCATCCTGACGGTGCGCGCGATCTGTTCGTCATCGGTGGTCACGCTGCCGGCGTCGCCGTACGCGCCAAGATTCTTGCCCGGGTAGAAACTGAACGCCGCGCCCGCCGCGAGCGATCCGATCGGCTTCCCCTTATACGTCGCACCGTGCGCTTGGCACGCATCTTCGATGACGAGAATATTCTGGGATTTCCCGAGTGCCAGAATTTCGTCCATATCTGCCGGCTGTCCGAACAGATGTACCGGAATGATCGCCTTCGTCTTCGGTGTGATGGCCCGCTCGATGGCGCCGATGTCGATGAGGGCGGATTCCTCCTCGCAATCGACGAGGACGGGTGTCGCGCCGAGGAGCATCACCGCTTCGGCCGTGGCGAAGAACGTGTTGGCGGGCAGGATGCACTCGTCGCCGGGGCCGATGCCGTACGCGCGCAGCAGGAGCTCGAGCGCGGCCGTTCCGGAGTTGAGCCCGATAGTGTATTGCGCTCCGCAGTACGCAGCAAAACTCATCTCGAACGATTCGACTGCCGGTCCGAGGATGAACTGCGCGTTCGCGAGTACGTCGAGGATCGCCGGATCAACCTGTCGCTTGAGCGATTGGTACTGTGCCTTGAGATCGACGAATGGAATCTGCATGGAGGGGGCGTGCTAGAAACGGCGGATGGCGGCGTCGGTGCGGATGGATTGCATGGCGAGCTCCAGGATCTCCACGACATCCGCGCCCTGGTTGCCCGGCGTGCGCGGCTGCGCCTTGCCTTGCACGCAATCGCGGAAGTGCGCGGCGAGTGTCGCCAATGGCTCGGCAATCTGCAGCTGCGGGATCAGCACATCGCCGCTGCGGTACGCGGGCAGGGCAAAGCTCTGTTGCTCTTTGCCTACCTGCACGCCCTTGTCGTAGAGGCGCAGCTTCTCGGAGGGTTCGTTGTCGTTGTAGACGATCATCTTCTCGGTGCCGCCGATGAGCGTCTGGCGGATCTTCACCGGCGAGAGCCAGCTCACGTGGATGTGCGCCATGAACCCGTCGGCGAACGCGATGTGCAGGTAGCCCATCTCCTCTTGATCCGTGTGGAACTTGCGGCCATACGCCCG
>CAZTYD010000086.1:0-1507 GCA_964618035.1 uncultured Candidatus Peribacteria bacterium | reverse complement strand
CTTCGCGCACGCCCGAGAGAGGCCGCAGCGTGCCGAGAATCGAGAGGTCGTGGACCGCCAGATCCCAGAAGACATTCGTGTCGGATTGGATCAGTCCCAGGTTGATGCGCGTGGAATCGAAGTACAGCAGGCGCCCGAGGGCGTTCTCATCGACGTACTGCCGGATCCTCTCGACGGCCGGCTCGTACGCGAACGTGTGATCCACCATCAGGAGTTTCTGGTGGCGCTCGGCCGTTGCGACGAGCTCAAGCGCCTCAGCATGCGTGGTGGCCAGCGGCTTTTCGACCAGCACGTGCTTTCCCGCCGTCAGTGCCTTCTGCGCCAGCGCAAAGTGCGTCGCTGCCGGCGTGGCGATGACGACTGCGTCCACCTCCGCATCCGCCAGTACCGCATCGAGATCCGCGGTGAACTGCACGGTCGGGTACGCCGACGCGAATTTTTGGCGCGCCGTCTCCGACAGATCGCACGCGTACTTCACCGTCACGCCGGGCGTTTTGGCGAAATTCCGCAGGAGGTTGGGGCCCCAGTAGCCCAGCCCGATGATGCCGATACGGATTCGCTCTTCCATGGGCGTGAGAGTAGCAGAGGGAGAGCGGGAAAGGGAGAACAGGACGAGGGCAGAAAGGCAAGGAAGGGCAGAAATGTACGAGATTCTATTTGCCGCAACCTTCCTGCCCTTCCTGCCATTTCTCCCTTTCCTGCTTTCCTTTCCCTCCCCCATACTGTTCTCATGCGCATTCTGTACTGCACCACCCTCCGGCTGCCCAGCGAGCGCGCCTACGGCCGCCAGGTGGCGGCGGTGTGCCAGGCGCTCGTGCGGCTCGGTCACGCGGTGGAGATCGTGGGGCCGCAGCGGCAGAACGAGGTGAAGGACGATTTCTGGTCGTACTACGGAATCGATGCATCGATCAAGCTGACGCAGCTGCCGGCCTTCGACGGCATCGCCAGCCGGTGGACGCCGGGCGTGCTGGGATTGCGGCTGCACACATGGAGCTTCGGGCGGCAGTTGCGATCCTTTCTGCGACAGGCTGATGCGGCGCTGCTCTACACGCGCAATCCCGCGATATTGCCAGTTCTCCTCGAAACCGGGAAGCCGGTGATCGCGGAGTTGCATGCGCTGCCGCGGTTCGGCCGCCGCCGCTTCGTGCGGCGGTGCAACCGGTGCCGGCTCGTCGTGTGCCTCACGTCGCCCATGCGCGACGAGCTGCACCGGTGGGGCGTGCACCGGGATCGGCTGATGGTGGCCGGCGATGCGGTCGATCTCTCCGCGTTCCATCGGTTGCCGGATCGCGCAGCGACTCGCGCGTACTGGAACATTCCTGCCGATGCGTTCGTCGTCGGCTACGCCGGATCGATCGCGACGATGGGGCACGACAAAGGGGTGGATCAGCTCATCACTGCCGTGGATCATCTGCGCCAGCATCCGCGCCTCCACCTGCTGATCGCCGGCGGTCCGCCGCCCGCCGCCGCCGCGCTGCATGAACGTGCGGAACGTGCCGGCCTTGCC
>CAZTYD010000085.1:0-5117 GCA_964618035.1 uncultured Candidatus Peribacteria bacterium | reverse complement strand
GGGCGCTCTGCTCGATCGTCACGCCGTTTCGCTGCGCGAGGCGGATGTTGTAGCGCCCCTTCTGATGCATCTGCGCCAGCAGCGCTCCTTCGGTTTGGCGGAGGTCTATCACTATGGTCGCTTCGGGCTGCTCGTGCCGCGGCGAAAGCTTCTTGTTCTTCCAACCGATGAGCGACTCGAACGCGTGGCACGCCGAGAAGTACAGCGCGTAGCAGCCGTCGCGCTTGGCCTGTTCGCGGACGTGCGCCAGGAACCGTTCGGCATCATGCGTATGCACGCCGCTGGCATGCGCGAGCGGGCCGCGCGGAATGTCCCACGTGCACAGGCCCATGCTCGTTCGGTCGGTCACCGCCAGTGCCGAGAGCAGTATGCGCTCGTCGCCCATGGTGAAGATCCGCACCGTGCGTCCGCGTGTCTCCTGAAACCGCTTCCACTCCAACGACTGCCACAGCGATCCGTCGGCATGTTGCCGCACCCACCGGTCGTACGAGCGGAGGTCTTCGGTGCCGGTGAGTTCGCGGATGGTCACGGGGACAGTATAGAGGGAGAAGATCTCAAGATTGCAAGACTGCAAGATTGCAAGGAAGACCCAAGGGAAGAGCTCCTGGGTGTTGGTTTGGGTTCTTGCAGTCTTGCAATCTTGGGGCCTTCCTCCTGTAACATCTTCCCTCCTTCCCCGTCCACAGCGTAGTATCCATCTGAACCATTTCCTCCCGCCCATGCCCTACACATTGCCCTCGCTGCCCTACGCCTTCGACGCGCTCGAGCCGTACATCGACGCCAAGACGATGGAGATCCACCACGGCAAGCACCATCAGGCGTACATCGATAAAGCCAATGCGGCGTTGGCGGGGACCGAGTGGGCCGAGAAGCCGGTGGAGGAGCTGCTGAAGAACCTGAATCAGTTACCCGAAGAAAAGCAGATGGTGCTGCGCAACAATGCCGGAGGCCACGCGAACCACAGTCTGTTCTGGACGATCATGCATCCCGCAGGGCAGGGTGACAGCAAGCCATCTGGCGATCTTGCGGCCGAAATCGATAAGGTGTTCGGTTCGTTCGATGAGTTCACGAAGAAGTTTTCCGAGGCGGGGCAGAATCGTTTCGGTTCGGGCTGGGCGTGGCTGCTGGTGGACCAAGGCCAGTTGGATGTGATGTCCACGCAGAATCAGGATTCACCGCTGATGGACGGCAAGACGCCCATTCTCGGCTTAGATGTGTGGGAACATGCGTACTACCTGCACTACCAGAACAAGCGGCCGGACTACATCAAGGCGTGGTGGAACGTGGTGAATTGGCAGGAGGTGGAGCGGCGGTACGCGGAGGCCAAGGCGTGATGACGGTGATTCCTCGCTCGATGCCGGGGCGTTCTGCGATGCAATAGAACGTCCTTCTCTGCGAGACAAAGCACAAAACCGTAGCAGCGGTTCGTAACCATTTTTGTCAGTGCCGTATGGGTCGCACGTCAGGAATGGCTCGTTCGCAACGTGCATCCTTGAAACGATGATGGAAAGGATGATCAGACGATGATCAAGCGTCCCTCTAGCCTGAGCGGTCGTGCGGCGCGTCGACGTGCGCTTCTGGCAATCCTAGTGCAGGAGCGTGCCGCCAACGCAGGAGAGCGTGGCCAGATCACGGAGATCAGGACTCTCCACGGGAAGTCCGGAACGAAGCGGCAGAATGCCGAATAGAGAGTAGAAACGGAGATGAGGCGCTGCGAACTAGCCCCGCCGCGATGCCGCGGCGGGGGTTTAATAGCGTATCGGCTCACTATAATCGGCAGCAGCCTGCGATGAATCGAATCGCTGCCACGCACCTGCGGAGAAAGCGACAGCGCCCAAATTGCACAACTGAGTACTCACTGCAAAGCTCTTCTCTCGGAACATAGCCATAAAAATCTGCCAACTTTCGTTGACGCAAGCCCGTTCGGGTGTAAAATTCCCGCACTTCTCGGCGGCTTCCGATTGCGTTGTGAGAGCTGAGGGTCGTTTTTCTTTCGAAGTGGACTCTTCCGCGCGTCCGTTCCGAAAGGTATTTCTTCCTCTCCTCTTCCGTTATGGCCAAGAAGAAACCCGCCAAGCCCATCAAAAAGACAGAGAAAAAGCCATCCGCCCAGAAGAAGGCACCCGCGAAGAAGGCCGCATCCGCGAGGGCTGCCAAGAAGCCCGAGGCCAAGAAGGCCGCGCCCGCGAAGAAGCCCGCCGTCGCCGCCAAGGTCGCTCCCAAGAAGGAAGTTGCCAAAGCGAAGCCCGCTCCCAAGGCCGCCACGGGCCGCAACTATCAGATGCAGATCGACGACGCCGTGCTGCCGCCGCTCATCCCGCACATCATCCCCGGCCGCGATCGTACGCCGTCGGTCTTCAACAGCTTGCCGGAGTGGCTGCAACCGAGGAAGGTGGAGATGAACCGCGTGTACCTGGTGGAAGACGAGGGCAATCCGCACGTGCCGTCGCTCATCGAGATGCAGATCCAGAGCTACAAGTGGTTCCTCACCGAGGGGCTCCGCGAGTTGCTGGAGGAGATCACGCCCATCACCGATTTCTCGGGCAAGAAGATGGAGCTCCGCATGCTCGGGCACACGTTCGATCCGCCCAAGTACGACCCCGACACCTGCAAGCGGCGCAACCTGAGCTTCGAGGCCGCCATGAAGGGCACGGTGCAGCTCATCAACAAGGAGACCGGCGAAATCAAGGAGCAGGATGTCTTCCTCGGCTCCATCCCGCTGATGACGGAGGGCGGAACCTTCGTCGTCGACGGCATCGAGCGCGTGGTGGTGCACCAGCTCGTCCGCTCGCCGGGCGTGTTCTTCTCGAAGATGGTGGATCACCCGAAGTACCACGCGGCCAAGATCATCCCCAAGCGCGGCGTGTGGCTCGAGATCGAGACCGACCGCCGCGGCATCATGACCTGTAAGATCGACCGCAAGCGCAAGATCCCCATCACGCAGCTCCTGCGGGTGATGGGCTACCAGAACGACACCGACATTCTCAAGCTCTTCCAGAATGTCACCGACCCCGAGCACGATTACATCTCCATCACACTCGAGAAGGATCCCATTCGATCGGTGGAGGAGGCGTACCAGAGCATCTACCGCAAGATCCGCCCCGGCGATCTGGCCACGCCCGAGAACGCCAAGCAGCTCATCGATTCGCTGTTCTTCGATTTCAAGAAGTACGACATGGGCAGCATCGCCCGCTACAAGCTCAACCGCCGCTTCAAGCTCGACACGCCCTCCGACGAGGAGCACCGCGTGTTCCAGGTGCGCGATTTCATCGAGATCCTGCGTGAGCTCGTGAACCTGAACAACGGGGTGGGCGTGGCCGACGACATCGATCACCTCTCCAACCGCCGCGTGCGCTCCGTGGGCGAGCTCGTGCAGAACAAGTACCGCGTGGGCCTCGTGCGCACCGAGCGCATCGTCAAAGACCGCATGACGGTGATGGACCTCGAGACGGTCACGCCCACGCAGCTCATCAACTGCCGCCCGATCACGGCGGCCATGCGCGAGTTCTTCGCCAGCTCGCAGCTGTCGCAGTTCATGGATCAGACCAACCCGCTCTCGGAGCTCGGCCACAAGCGCCGCTTGTCGGCCATGGGCCCGGGCGGCCTCTCGCGCGAGCGCGCGAGCTTCGACGTCCGCGACGTGCACACCTCGCACTTCGGGCGCATCTGCCCCATCGCCACGCCGGAAGGGCCGAACATCGGCCTGGTGGTGCACTTGGCCGGCTTCGCGCGCGTCAACCAGTACGGATTCCTCGAGACGCCCTACCGCGAGGTGAAACACTCCGTGCCGATGGATCCGGACCGCCTGCAGGGGCGCATCCTCGACGTGACGGTGAAGGACGGCCGCAAGATCGTCGCCCGCGAAGGCGAGGTGGTGGAGCGCAAGGACGACGCGCGCAAGATCGTGTCGCTGCTCAAGAAGGAAGGCATGGTGGAGGTGCCGGTGCGCGCCTACATCACGAACAAGGTGAGTTACGTGGACGCCGAGCAGGAGCGCCACATCACGGTCGCGCAGGCGCAGACCGCGCTGTCCGAGAACGGCGAGTTCCTGGAGACGCGCATTCCGTCCCGCAAGGCGGGAGAGACGGTGCTGGCGCACGTGCGCGACGTGACGCACGTCGACGTGTCGCCGCGGCAGATTCTCTCCATCGCCACGTCGCTCATTCCGTTCCTGGAGCACGACGACAACACGCGCGCGTCCATGGGCACGAACATGCAACGCCAGGCCGTGCCGCTCATTCGTCCGCACTCGCCGGTGGTGGGTACGGGTATCGAAGGTTTGGCGGCCCGCGCCTCCGGCCATGCGGTGCTGGCCGAGGAAGACGGCGAGGTGACGGCGGCCGACGCCACCGAGATCACGGTGGTGTACCGCAGCGGCCGCAAGCAGGCGTACAAGCTGCACACCTTCGTGCGCACCAACCAGGGAACCTGCTTCCACATGCGCCCGACGGTCGCCAAGGGCGACCACGTGAAGAAGGGTCAGCCGCTCGCCGACGGGTCGTCGGTCGAGCACGGCGAGCTCGCGCTGGGTCAGAACCTGCTCGTGGCGTACATGTCGTGGGAGGGCTACAACTTCGAGGACGCCGTCATCATCAGTGACCGCGTGGTGCAGGATGGCCAATTCGATTCCATCCACATCGAGTCGTACATCACCGATGTGCGCGACACCAAGCTCGGGCCCGAGATCGTCACGCGCGACATCCCCAACGTGGGCGAGGCGAAGCTGAAGGACCTCGCCGGCGACGGCATCGTGCGCATCGGCGCCACGGTGCACGAGGGCGATATCCTCGTCGGCAAGATCACGCCGAAGGGCGAGACCGAACTGACGCCGGAGGAAAGGCTCTTGCAGGCCATCTTCGGCGACAAGGCGAAGGACGTGAAAGACAGCTCGCTGCGCCTGCCCGGCGGGGCCGGCGGCAAAGTGGTCGACGTGCACATCTTCGACCGCGCCGAGGGCGACGAGCTCCCGACGGGCGTGCTCAAGCAGATCAAGGTGTTCGTGGCGCAGACGCGCAAGATCCAGGTTGGAGACAAGATGGCCGGCCGCCACGGCAACAAGGGCGTGGTCGCGCGCATCGTGTCGCGCGAGGACATGCCGTTCCTGGCCGACGGCACGC
>CAZTYD010000084.1:3677-5138 GCA_964618035.1 uncultured Candidatus Peribacteria bacterium | reverse complement strand
CGGATGCCGATCTCGCGCGTCCGCTCCGTCACCGACACCAGCATGATGTTCATGACGCCGATGCCTCCGACCAGCAGCGAGATGGCGGCGATGCCGCCGAGCAGGAACGTGAACGTGCTCGTCACGCTGTTCAGCGTCTGCACGGCGTCTGCCTGGTTCAGCACGGTGAAATCCTGCTTCGACGCGTCGGCGATGCCGTGCGCCTGCAGCAGCACGGCCGTGATCACCTGCTGCGCGTCGTCCATCGTCTTCTGATCCGCCACCGATACGCTGATGGAACTCAGCGTGCTCTGGCCGACCACGCGTTCCTGCATGGTGCTGAGGGGGATGAGCACGCGGTCGTCCTGGTTCGTCGGGCCCTGGCCCCCCTTCGCCTTCATGATGCCGATGACGGTGAAGATGCCGTTGCCGATGCGGATGTCTCTGCCCAGCGCGTTCGGATCGTCGGGGAAGAGGGTGGCGAGCGTCTGGGGTCCGAGCACCGCGACTTTCTCCTTGTCGCGCACCTGCTGCTCGGTGAAGAACAAACCGTACTCCACCGGCGCGTTGCGCACGGCGACGTAGTCGGGCGTGGTGCCGACGATGCTCGTGTTGGTGTTCTGGCTGCCGGCGATGACCTGCTGCCGGCTCGTGAGTTCCGGCTCGATGCCGGAGAGCCCCGTCACGTGTTCGCGGATCGCGTCGACGTCCGTTGCCTTCAGCGCGCCCCCGCCCCCGCCGAAGCGGACGTTGGTCTGGTTCGGGCTGCCGGGCGAGACCGTGAGCAGGTTCGTGCCTAAGTTCTGGATCTGCGCCGTCACGCTCGCCTGCGCGCCCTGGCCGATGGCGACCAGCAGGACCACCGAGGCCACGCCGATGATGATGCCGAGCATGGTGAGGCCCGACCGCATCTTGTTGCTGCCGATGGCGCCGAGGGCGTTGCGGATGTTCTCGAGGATGTTCATGCGGCTTCGCGGTGAGGGACGGTTTGGTTGGGGGAGGTTGAGGTTCTGTTGGCCGGAGATCCCGCTACGCCGACACGATGTGCGGCTGAAGAAACACGGTGTGCGGTGGGAGTGGAGTTATCGACGACGAGGCCGTCCTGGATGTGGATGGTGCGATGGGCGTACGCGGCGACGCGCGGTTCGTGCGTCACCATCACGATGGTTTTTCCGTCGGCGTTGAGCCGGGTGAAGATCTCCATCACTTCCTCGCCCGTGCGGGAATCGAGCGCGCCCGTCGGCTCGTCGGCGAGGATGATGGCGGGGTTCGTGACGAGCGCTCGCGCGATGGCGACGCGCTGCTGCTGGCCGCCCGAGAGTTCGGTGGGCAGGTGCGACAGCCGCTCTCCCAAACCCACGGCGCGCAGCGCGCTCAGGGCTCTCGCATGGGCTTCGGTGCGGTCGATCCCCTGGTACAGCAGCGGCTGCATCACCTGCAGCAGCGCGTCCATCCGCGGCAGCAGGTTGAACTGCTGGAACA
>CAZTYD010000084.1:1793-3667 GCA_964618035.1 uncultured Candidatus Peribacteria bacterium | reverse complement strand
CGCACGTCGGCCTGTCCGTTCTCGTCGAGCGTGGCCACTTCCTTGTTTTCGAGCAGGTACGATCCCTCGCTCGGCGTGTCGAGGAGCCCGATGATGTTCATCAGCGTCGATTTACCCGAGCCCGACGGGCCCATGATTGCGACGAATTCGCCCGCGTCGATGCCGAGGCTCACGCCCTTGAGCACGGTGAGGCGCTCGGTTCCCAGTAGGTACGCTTTGACGATGTTGCGCATGGCGATCATACGTGAGTCGGGGAAAGTCAACCGCCGCCCGCGCGTCCGCCGACGCGATTGCCGCCGAAGCCGCCTCCGCCCCCCAGGCGCAGGAACTGCTGCGCGGAGTTGCCGCCGGTGCTGTTGGCCGCCGCCGAACGCACCACGTTCACCGAGACCACGCTGTCGCCCTCCTGCAGGCCCGAGACGATCTCCGTGAACTGCCCGTCGGTCGCGCCGGTGACGACGGGCACGGTCCGGCCGTCCGCCGTCTGCACCGTCGTCCGCGTTCCCTGCGCGCGCAGCGCGAGGGCCGGCACGGCGAGGACGTTCTCTTTGCGCGACGTCTCGATGGTCACGGTGGCCGTCATGCCCGAGAGGATGGTGAGATCCTTCGGCGTGGGGAGCTTGATGGAGACGTTGTACGACACCACGCCGGAATTCTCGATGGGCGTGGAATCGATGGTGTCGATGGCGCCGGTGAACGTCTGGCCGGGCAGCGCGTCGAACGCGATGCTCGCGTTCATGTCCTTGCGCACGCGCACGATGTCCACCTGGTCCAGCGGGATGGTGACGACGATGAAATCGGGGTTCTGCAGCGTGGCGGATTCCGTGTCGCCCGTGTCGAGCAGGTTGTCGCCCCTCTTGTAGTCGATGTGCGTCACCACGCCGTCGAACGGCGCGACGAGCTGGTAGTCTTGCAGCGTTTTCGCCGCTTTCTGCGCCGATGTCGCCTTCTGGGCGATGTCGTTCTGCTTCAGCCTGATGTTCACGTCGGTGCTCGTCGTCGTCGATGCGAGCGCGGCTTGCTTGGAGGCGAGGCTGGCTTTCATCTGCTCGATGCTGTCGGCCAGTTTCTGCAGATCGGCGGGGTTCTGCGTCTGCAGCAAGACGAGGTTGTTCTGCGCTTCCTTCAGCGCGTTTTGGGCCGCGGTGACCGCGTCGGCCTTCTGTTGGACGGCGATGCTCGTCACTTGCCCGCCGTTGGCCGTGAGGCCCGACAGCGCCGCGTCGGCGTCGGTCATCAGCGCGGCCGCGGTGGTGCGCGCCGACGTCACCGACTGCTTGAGCGCGTTGATGTCCTTCACGGTGAGCTCGGTCGGATCGTCGGTCGCGCCCTGCAGCAGTTGGTACGTGGTCTCGGCCAGCGCGTGCACGGCCGACGCCGCCCGGCGCGCGTCGTTCAGCGCCGCCGCCAGCACCGCCGCGTCGCGGATGCCCGGCAGCGAGTTGCCGTACTTGTCGCGCATGTCCTCCGTCGCCTTCTCGGCATCCTCGTACGCTCGCACCGTCTGGTCGCGCAGGGCGATGTCGTTGTACAGGCGGAAGTACACCTCGAAGGTGGCGGTACTCGACGTGCGCCGCGCGCTCGCGTCGTGCACCAGCACGCCGAAGAGGGTGTCGAGCAGGTCTTCGCTCTTGGTCAGCGTGGTCTGCGCGGCGGTGCCGAGATCCTGCAGCGCGGTGACTTTCGCTTGATCCAGCGCGGCTTGCGCCTGCCGCACGGCGGCCTCCCGATCGACGATGTCGTGCTTCGCCGCGTCGATCTTCGACGGCAGTTCCTCCTTCGACACCGCGAGCGCGCTCTGCGCCTGCTCGTACTGGCGCTCGGCGTCATTCAGCAGCTCGGGTCGCTGAAAGACATCCTGGCGAAAATGCCGA
>CAZTYD010000084.1:0-1783 GCA_964618035.1 uncultured Candidatus Peribacteria bacterium | reverse complement strand
CTCTGCAGCTGCTGCAGCTGCAGGGCGCTCGCGCCCACCGCCAGCTGCGCCGAGCGAACGTCGGCGAGTACCGACGATTTGTCGAGCTCCGCGATGATCTGTCCCTGCTTCACGCGGTCGCCCTCCTTCACGTTCACCTTGGCGACCGTGCCGCGCTGGTTGAACTTCAGCGTCTGTTCGCTGGCGAAGGTCACTTTGCCCGTCGCCTTCACGCTCGACACGATGGTGCGGCGCTCCGCTTGCGCGAGGGTGGCGCCGCCGCTCTGCGCCTGCGCGCCGTTGCGGGCGAACGTCCAGTACGCGCCCCCGAGCAGCACCGAGGCGCCGAGCCCCAGAAGGTAGCTGCGCAGGACGATCCGCCGCAGCAGCGTGCCGGCGAAGGCGGGGACGAACCGGCGGCGGTCAGCGGAAGGAATCATGGGTTACCGTGAGGAAGCGGTCGATGCCGCGCCCAGAGCACCGCCGGCGAAGGCCGATCCCGCCTGCCCCGCGCCGCGCGCGCCGAACTGCACGCCGTGCTCCTGGGCGATGTCGCGCAGCGATTTGCCGTCGTCGAGTTCCTTCTGGAGATCCGCCTCCGTCATGCCGAAGCGCTGGGCCATGCGCGCGACGTTCTGCGGATTGTCCTGAAACTGTTGGAAGTTGCCGCCGAAGCCCGCGCGCGCGCGATTGTTGCCCGCCGTCATCCGCAGGCCGCCGACGAAGAGCGCGAGGACGATCAAGCCCGTGCCGAGGCCGAGGCCGAACGAGAGGGGGTGAAAATTTTTCATGGGAGGAGGATACGGAAAAAAAGGGGAGAATGAGTGTGTCAGCGTTCAGTGTAGAGGGGTCGAATTAAAACTGAATTAAAGGATTCAGCCGATGGACGAGAGGAGGATCGCACGATTTAATGTGACTTTAATCCCCGGTTCCGTACCCTCAGCGTCATGCGCATTCTCCTCATCGAAGACCACGTGACCGTCGCGGGGAACATCAAGAAGTTCCTGGAGATGCAGCAGTACGTCGTGTCGGTGGCGCACGACGGCAACCAGGGGCTCGAGAAGGCGATGACGGAAGAAGTGGACTTGATCATCCTCGACATCAACCTGCCCGGCATGGACGGGTTCGTGCTGTGCAAGATGCTGCGCGAGAACGGCAAGAACATGCCCGTCCTCATGCTCACGGCCCGCAGCAAGCAGGCCGAGATGGTGCGCGGGCTCAACCTGGGCGCCGACGACTACCTGGTGAAACCGTTCGATCTCGACGTGCTCCTGGCCCGGGTGAAGGCCCTGCTGCGCCGGCAGAGCAAGGAGGTCGCGCCCGTGCTGAAGGCGGGCGCGCTCGTGCTCGACACCAACACGCAGGAAGTGCAGAGAGGGAAGAAGCGGGTCGCGCTGTCGCCCAAGGAGTACGCGCTGCTGGAGTACCTCATGCGCAACA
Source organism: uncultured Candidatus Peribacteria bacterium (assembly GCA_964618035.1). Classification (GTDB taxonomy): domain Bacteria; phylum Patescibacteriota; class Gracilibacteria; order Peribacterales; family Peribacteraceae; genus JAQBQQ01. Next base: position 364 of record CAZTYD010000084.1, on the reverse strand, counting down.
AGGGCATCGTGCAGGAGCGCACGCAGTTGCTCGACCACGTGTGGGGCCACGGCGACGAGCTGATGTTCTCCAACACGGTCGACGTGCACGTCGCGTTCCTGCGGCGCAAGCTGGGCAAGGAGGTGATCGAGACCGTGCCGGGGAAGGGGTACCTGGTGCCGGGCGATGAGCGGTAAGCTGTGAGCGATAAGCGGGTAGCGGTTAGCGATAAGAGGAGAGTGCCGTTCCCGTTCTCTTCTGCCCCCTCCTCCGTTTCTGCTTACCGCTACCCCCTACCACCTACTCACTACTCACTCACCCCATGTTCCGCCAGATCAGCTACCGCATCGCGCTGCAGTTCACGGGGTTCGTGTTCCTGCTGATG
>CAZTYD010000083.1:2890-5158 GCA_964618035.1 uncultured Candidatus Peribacteria bacterium | reverse complement strand
ACCCACGGCGATACCGACGGTGCCGTTGAGCAGCAGGTTCGGCACCTTGCTCGGCAGCACGCTCGGCTCCTTGCGCGACGAATCGTAGTTCGGCACGAAGTCGACCGTGTCCTTATCGATATCCTGCAGCATCTCCTCCGTGATCTTCATCATCTTCGCCTCGGTGTAGCGCATGGCCGCCGGGCTGTCGCCGTCGATGGAACCGAAGTTCCCCTGGCCGTGGATGAGCGGGTAGCGCATCGAGAAATCCTGCGCCATGCGCGCGAGCGCGTCGTAGACGGACAAATCGCCGTGCGGGTGGTACTTACCGAGCACATCGCCGACCACGAGGGCCGATTTGCGGAACTTGGCGGCGGGGCGCAGGCCCAGCTCGTTCATGGCGTAGAGGATGCGGCGGTGTACCGGCTTGAGCCCGTCGCGCGCATCGGGCAGCGCGCGCGAGACGATGACGCTCATCGCGTAGTTCAGGTAGCTCTCCTCCATCTCGGCCACGATGGGCCGCGCTTCGATGCGGCCGATCTGGGAAATTCCTTCCAGTTCGGGCTGATTGTTCGGCGTGTCTGCAGGCATGGGAAAAGGCGGGTGAATTCTTCCTTATGGTAGCGTTTTTTGCGGCAAATCCAAGACTATGAGGCAACTATTTGCTCGTTCTCTATACAGTCATGAGGCCTGAGACAGTACGGCTGGCTCGTCGACTCCGCCGATCCACTCCTCGTGCCATACCGTCGGCGGAAGTCCGTTGAAGGTAATTCCCTGGGAGAACGGACACTGAATCTGGTCGCGCTTCTTCGCCACGAGCCGCATCGTCTCTTCTGTCACCAAGAGGCGTCCAAACTCATCCACGATTCCCGCGTCCGCCAACTCCTGGATAACGGATGCATCGGGGAAATAGTCCTGCCCCCTTAGATAACCATAATTCAGGAGCGCCGAATACCCTCTTGATCCCTCTTTCGCCATCCGGTGCAAACGCGCAGCAACGACCGTTTGATCCGGCAATGCCAGGGGTGGCACGATTTCTCGAGAATTTGGTCGTCGTGGAAACATGGGCCGCGATTGTAAGGAAGACAGGAAGCACTGCAAGTAAATGGGCTGATCATACTGAGAATGGCTTTAGTGAAGCGCATTTCGCGCTATGCTGTCGCGTGTGCTCTCCATCGTCGCCACGCCCATCGGCAATCTCGGCGATATCACCCTCCGCGCCATCGAGACGCTCAAGACCTGCGACGCCATCGTCTGCGAGGACACGCGCGTAACGGGGAATTTGCTCAAGCAGCTGGATATTCCCAAGAAGGAACTGATCAGCCTGCACGGCTACAGCGACGCCGGCAGAGTCGCGTGGGTGGTGGAACGACTGAAGAAAGACGAGCACATCGCGCTGACGAGCGACGCGGGCACGCCGGGCATCAGCGACCCGGGGTACGCGCTCGTCTCGGCCGCGCGCGAGGCGGCCATCAAGATGGAAGTAGTCCCCGGCCCGTCGGCCTTCCTCGCCGCACTCAGCGTCAGCGGCCTGCCGATCCACCAGTTCGTGTACTTGGGATTCTTACCCATGAAGAAAGGACGGAAGACCCTCCTCTCGTCGTTCAGAGACGAGGAGCGAACCATCGTGTTCTACGAATCGGTGCACCGCATCCGGAAAACGCTCGCCGACATCGTCGAAGCGCTCAAGGATCAGCCCGACCGGAGAATCGTGATCGCGCGCGAGCTCACCAAGCTGCACGAGGAGGCGTTCTACACGACGGTAGAACGTCTTTCGTCGCTGCAGGTAAAGGAGAAAGGCGAATTTGTCATTCTGATCGGCCCGGCGTACCTTACGGAGTTCGATCCGACTGAGTAGGCTCGACGCATGACGACGCAAGACTCCCACGCACCGGCCACTAAGCTCGACATCCAGATCCTCATGGAGTGGATGGGCAAGCACGAGCTCAAATTTGAACACATTGATCGCCGCTTTGAACACATTGATCGCCGCTTTGAGCAGATTGATCAGCGCTTTGAGCAGATTGATCAGCGTTTTGAGCAGATTGATCAGCGTTTTGAGCAGATTGATCAGCGTTTTGAGCAGGTCGATCGGCAGTTCGAAGAGCTAAAACAGGAAATGAAGAAAGATAAGCGAGAGATCTTGGACTACTTCCAACTCGCCGTCGAAACGATCACCACGGAAATCCGCGGCGCCAACCGCGACGAGATCGAGGTCGTCAAGGACCGCGTGACGCGGCTGGAGCGGCACACCGGACTTGTACGCTGAGAGATCAGAAGGCAGAGACC
>CAZTYD010000083.1:0-2880 GCA_964618035.1 uncultured Candidatus Peribacteria bacterium | reverse complement strand
GCAGAGACCAGAAGGGACTTCGCTACGGCAGCACCGTGAGAGGATTCACATAGACCCCGTTCTGCGTCACTTCGAAGTGCAGGTGCGGACCGGTGGTGGATGGGCCCGCACCGTGCGTGCCCGGCTCGCCGCCGCTGAAGCCGATGATTTGCCCGCGATCGACCTGCTGCCCTACCCGCACGCCGATGGTGAGGAGGTGGCCGTAGAGCGTGGTGTACCCGCCGGCATGCCCGATGAGCACGTACGAGAAGCCCTTGGATCCGCCGTCGCGCGTGACGAACACGATGCCGTCGGCCGCGGCGCCCACGGGCGTGCCCTGGTGCGTGACGATATCGACGGCGTGGTGCGGGAATCCGAACTTCTTCCGGTACGCGGTATCGTTGAACCCCGCCGAAATGGGCCCGGCAACAGGCCATCCGAAGCGCGTCTTGCCCTTCGGCAGCTCGGCATCGACGTGCGCGCCGATGCGCGGCCCCAAGAGTCCCATGCGCACCAGGTCTCGTTCGGCAGTGCGTTCGTTGCGCATCTGCATGCGCTCGAGCTTCGCCTGCGATTCCGCCACCGCCGCGCGGATGTCGGCCACCACCGCCCGCTCTTCCTTCTTCGCCTCGTCGCTCACGTCGGTATCTTGGCGCATGATCTGCAGCGCCCTGAACGCCGTATCGTACTCCTTCAGGAGCGCAGCGTACTTCTGTTTCGTCTTCGCGAGATCCTCCGTCATCGCGCGCACCGAGGCGTCGAGCCGCACCAGCAGGCTCTTCTGCCACGCTTCGGACGACTGCAGCGACGCGAGCAGCTCCGCGCGCGCCCGGCGCAGCGCCGCGCTGCGCAGGTCTTCGTCGACGCGGTCGCCCATCGAACGCCCGAGGAGAGTATCGAACAGCGTGCGACCGCGGCGCGGCCCGATATCGGCCGTCTCCTGCCGGGTGTGCATGTATCTGATGAAGGAAACCAATCTCTCGGATTCGACATCCAGGTCCACCTGCGCCGAGTCCAGATCCAGGAGCGCGCCCGAAAACCGCTTCTGCGTGGCCGCGATGTCTTTGTTGAGCCGCACGATGCGCAGCCGCAGGTGCCGCTTGCGCACGCCCAAGTTCTCCACCTCCTTCTGCTTCTGCTGGATCAGGTCCTTCCGCGCCAAACGCGCATCGCGCACCGACGCGCCGGCATCGCTCATCACTGCCGCCAAGCCCAGCAACGGCACCAGCAGCGTCATCAGCACCACGCCGACAACGGTTCGATCAACGGTGCGAGTGGTGTTCATTTCGTAGTATTATAGCAGATTTCATGTGTTTTTGCGAGCGGGCCCCATCCCCAACCCTTCCCCCGTCCCCTCCGCCTGCCAGCCGGGGAAGGGAGCTGTTCGCTGCTCTCCAAACACTCTTCCTTTCCCCGGCTGGTCTCCGAATGTCTGATAGAGAGTAGTCGTTCAGCTGTTCTGTCGTGAAAGTGGGTGGACGGGGAAGGTGCCGCGGCGGGGCGGCTGGGGCCCCACAACTTTATCCACCCTTGCCTTCCGCTCTCCTCCTCCCCTCTGTTACTCTCCTGCCATGATCGCGCACCTCCGTGGCTCCATCCACCGCCTCGATCCGGGAGAAGTGTCCGTCGACGTGCAGGGCGTGGGCTACCGCGTGACGGTGCCGCTCGACGCATGGGATGCGCTGGCTGAAGGCGCCATCCGCATGCTGTGGATCTCGACGTACATCCGCGAGGACCGCCTGGACCTGTTCGGCTTTCCGGACCGCGCGGGCCGCACGCTCTTCGAGGAGCTGATCAAGAAGCAGGGTATCGGCCCCCGGCTCGCCCTCGAACTCTGCGCGGTGCCGCGGAGCATGCTCATCACCGCCATCCAGACGCAGGATGAATCGCTACTCACCTCCATCAAGGGCATCGGCAAGAAGACCGCCGAGAAACTGCTGATCGAGCTGCGCTCGATGATCGAGAATCACCCCGGCATCTTCGGGGAGGACGGACCGGATCTCCCCGCCGCCGGCTACGACCAAGACGCCGCGGCGGCCCTGGCCTCCCTCGGCTACGACACGCCCACGATTCTGCAGACGCTGAAAGGACTCCCGGGGGAGCTGAAGACGACGGAGGAACGAGTGGCGGCGGCACTGAGGAACATGTAGGAGGAAGATTGCAAGACTGCAAGATTGCAAGATTGCAAATCCTTTGAAACTAGCCTGGGCTCATTCCCCAAAGTGACAACTTGGGAATTGGAGTCCGGGAGCTTTCTTTGCAATCTTGCAGTCTTGCAATCTTGGGGCCTTTCCCAAGTCCAAGATTGCACCTCTCAGACTTATGCTATTCTCATCCTATGCTGCACTTAGACACTTCCCTCGCCATGGCGAAAGCCATCACCCCGACCATGGGGATTCCGGATCAGGAACTGACGAGCCTCCACACGCCCATGCGCCGGTACGTGACGGAGTGGCTGAACGAGCGGCAGCGCGGCGAGCACGCGTGGTCGATGGATCCGTACGACCGCGCGACCATCGACAAGGTGAAGGAAGTGGCGGCGAGCGTGAAGAACGAGGGCATCCAGACCATCGTGTGGATCGGCATCGGCGGATCCGGCTTGGGGCCGCGCGTGATACAGGAAGTGTTTGAGGAACCCGAATCGGTGGATTTCATCGTGCTCGACACGCTCGACCCCAGCACGCTCCTGCGGCTGACGAAGATGATCAACTGGCGGAACGCACTCGTGATCGTCGCGAGTAAATCCGGCGAGACGCTCGAGCCCATGAGCCTGTTCTTCCTCTGCTACGACGAGCTGAAGAAAGTGCGCAAGGGCAGCGCGCACGAGCGCGTGATCGCGATCACCGATCCCGAGAAAGGATTCCTACACGATTTTTGCCGCGACGAGCGCATCCGCACGCT
>CAZTYD010000082.1:328-5164 GCA_964618035.1 uncultured Candidatus Peribacteria bacterium | reverse complement strand
GATCCGGCCACTCCCGCTCACCAGACACTTGGTGAAGCCCACAGCCCGCTCTATATCCTCATCGTTGAAGTCGGGCGTCGCATAAATCGTCATGGAATGCATCAAAGTGGAATTTCTGCTATAATAACACGATGCCCACGATCCGCTACCCTAAACTCCTTGCCCTCGGCCTCACGTTCGTGCTGGCGTACTTCCTCGCGCTGCAGGGCGTCTTCGCGCTTCTGTCGACGGTCCTCAACGGCCACGGCTACGTGTCGGCGTTCTTCGGCGGCATGCTCTTCTCGTTCGGGTTCACGGCCGCCCTCGGCATCGCCATCTTCGTCGAGCTCAGCCACCTGGTGTCGCCGCTGCCCGGCGCGATTATCGGCGGACTGGGGTCGCTGGCGGCCGATGCGCTGATCTTCGTCTTCATCCGCGCGTCGTTCACCGACGAACTGGAGCGCATACAGCAATCACCCGTCTTCGCGCGCATCCACGCCCTGCTCCACCACGAGCGCTTCCCCGAACGCGCCCGCCGCTACCTCCTCTGGTCGGCCTCGGGCTTCATTCTCGCCTCCCCCCTCCCCGACGAAATCGGCGTGACCATGTTGAGCGGCCTGACAAACGTAGAGGGCAAACGATTCGCCGTGCTCTGCTTCGTCCTGAACGCCTTGGGCATCCTCACGATCCTCCTGGCCGCGCGAGCGCTGTGAGGAATTGAGAGTAGATTGGTTTATTGGTTTTTGGCTGATGGGTGTACTGGAGAAAATTCTCTGCGGCAGAATTCCAATGAACCAATCAACCAATCAACCAAAAATACCTACCAAAGTTCGCTCAACCACCAACACTATCAACGAACATTTCCCCCTCCCACTTTCACCTTCGCCGGGCGGATCACCTTGCCGTTCAACTCGTAGCCCTCCTCGAACACCTCGACGATCTTCCCCTCCTCCCCCTCGCCCACCGTCAGCACTTCGTGCCTGTGCGCGTCGGCCACCTGGCCCAGCGATTCGATCTTCTTCAATCCCATGTCGCCCGCCTGCTTGATCAGCTCCTGCTCGATGGCGGCCACGCCTTTCACCCATTCGTGATTCTTGAGATCCTCCGGCAGGTGCAGGAACGCGCGCTGGAAGTTGTCGATGGTGGGCAGGAGTTTCGTAAGGACGGATTCCGCCGCAAACTGCCGAATGTCGCGCGCATCGCGCTCCATGCGCTGCTTGGCGTTCTGCAGATCGGCCTGCGACCGCGCCGCCATGTCGGTCAGCTTCGCCACTTGCTCGGTGAGCTCCGTCACCCGTGCCTCGAGTTCGGCAATGCGCGCATCCGACGATGCGTCGTCACTGCCGGCAATCGGCGCGGTATCGTCTGTCGCCAGTGTTGGATCGGTGGAGGGTTGCGGATCAGCCATGCGAGGAGAGTATAGGAAATTGAGGAGGAAGCACTCAACACTTTCTTCCGACGAAAAACGGACATGATCGGCTACTGAATGCCGCGGAGGAATGATATACTGCCGACCGAATGCCACCCCGCAGGACGCAGCCGGCTGAGGCGCGCACGTTTCGCCAACTCTACGCTGTTCGCGGCATGACCTGTCGCAGCTGTGAGCTGCTGCTGGAGCGACGCCTGGCGGACGTGCCCAGGGTCGTCGAGGTGCGCGCGAGCGAGCGGCGCGGCGAAGTGGAAATCTTCGGCGCCAAACGCATCACCCTCACGGCTCTCCGCGAGGCACTCAGCGGCACGGCGTACACGCTTCACGCCGTCAAACCGACGAAGGCCGTCACGGAACCGTCGACTGCGGAGGGCACGACGTTCGCATGGCTGGAGGTGGGCGGCATGCTGGTGCTCGCCCTCGCGCTCTTCCAGATGTTCAGCCGCTTCAAGGTCTTCTCGCTGAGCCCAAGCGTGGAAGGCGCGCTCGGCCTCGGCACCATCTTCACCATCGGCCTCGTGGCCGCCACGTCGAGCTGCCTGGCGCTCGTGGGCGGGCTGCTGCTCTCGGTCTCGGCGGCGTGGGCCGCCGCGCACGAGGGGGCAACGCGGTGGGAGAAATTCCAACCCATGCTCCTCTTCAACGCCGGGCGTCTCGGCGGGTACTTCGTGCTCGGCGGGCTCGTGGGACTCATCGGCACCGCCCTCACGCCCTCCCCGAGGATGACCGGCATCCTCACGCTCGTCATCGCCATCGCGATGGTCCTGCTCGGCCTCAACATCCTGCGCATTCTGCCCAAGCGCTACTGCACCATCCCCCTCCCGCGCGGGCTCATGCGCCGCATCCAGTGTCTGTCGCACTCCGAGAATCCGTTCATGCCCCTGCTCCTCGGCGCGCTCACCTTCTTCGTGCCCTGCGGCTTCACGCAGTCGATGCAGGTTCTCGCCCTCGGCTCGGGCAGCTTCCTGCGCGGCAGCGTCATCATGCTCGTGTTCGCGCTCGGCACGCTCCCCTCGCTGCTGGGCATCAGCGTGCTCAGCTCCATCGTGGAGGGCCGCGCGTCGCGATTGTTTCTCAAGTTCTCGGGCGCCGTGGTGCTGTTGCTGGGACTGATGAACGTGAACAGCGGTCTGCTCCTCGCCGGCGTCGACGCGCAGGGCATCGCCGCGCGCACGCTGTTCCCCGCCAGCATCGACGCGCGTCCGCCGCGCGATCCGTACGTGCAGATCGACGCCCAGGGCCGCCAGATCGTCACGATGTACGTGAGCGACAGCGGCTACAGCCCGGACCGCTTCACCATCGCCCCCGGCCGCGAGACGTGGATCTACGCGATCGCGCAGCACCCGCTCAGCGGCTGCGCCGCAAGCCTCGTCGACGCCGCGCACAACCTGAGCACGCCCATCCGGGTCGGGCAGAACTGGCTGGGGCCGATTCGGAACCCCCAACATGCTTTCGTACTGACGTGTTCGATGGGGATGCTGCGGGCTGATGTGCAGGTAGAGGGATAGGATTGCAAGATTGCAAGACTGCAAGATTGCAAATCAGGCAGCCATCAGTCGCATCATCCTCTCCCTGTGCCAGAACTGCAGCAGGGGGCCCGGCCAGGAGCCGGACGTGCCGAGGTAGTCTTGGGACGCGTCGAGGATATCCCAGGTGTAGCGCGGCTGGATGGTGGCGTGCTGGATGTGGAAGCGCGTGCGGCAGAGGCGGTTGAGGTCGCGGAGGATCTGCGCGCTCTCGCGCAGGTCGTGCGTGCGCAGCGTGACGCGGCATGTGAGGTGGTACTCGCCGTGCGTGAGCTTCCACACGTGCAGATCGCCGAGCGACACGACGTTGGGCAGCGCGAGTACCGCCTGCTCGAACGCGGCGAAGTCGAAGTTTCTCGGAAACGTGCGGAGGAACACGCTCCTCCCTTTCGCAATGAGTATCCACCCCGCATGCAGCATGTAGAGGCCGAGCACGAGCGACGCGAGTTCATCGAACATGCCCGTGCGCAGGATCACGTTGAGCACGCCGCTGGCAAGCACGATGAGCGAGCCGAGCGCGTCGTACACGAAGGCGTTGTAAGCCGACTTGGCATTGAAACTCGTCTGCGATCCGCGCAGCACGAGCGCCGAGGCGAAGTTGACGAGAAAGGCGACGCCGCCGACGAGGATGACGGCGTGGCTGTCGACGGGCTTTTGCTCCACCAAGCCCTGGATGATCTTGAGGAACACGAGCGTGGCCGACATGATGAAGACGCAGCCTTTCGCGAACCCCGTCAACTTGTTGAGCCGCTTGAACCCGAGCGTCCGCCGGATGCCCGGATGCCGGCGGGCCGTGCGCGTCGACGATAGCCCCAGGAGCAGCACGGCCACGTCGTCGGCATGATGGAAACCGTCGGCGAGCAGCGCATTCGACGCGGTGACGACACTCATCCCGATTTCCGCCAAGGCTGTCACAGCGGCAATGCCGAGTGCGATCCAGAGCCGTCGCTCGCCCGCTGCGGTAGGCTGCATGGGAACCCCCAGTATAGCAGAGGGAAGACTTCAAGATTGCAAGACTGCAAGATTGCAAACGAAAATCCAAGAGCTCCTTCCTTGGGTCTTCCTTGCAATCTTGCAGTCTTGCAATCTTGCAATCTTCCGCCTCAGAGGCGGCAAGGGACTTCCGGATCCGCCACGCAGTTCTCCACCGGCGGCTTGCCGCGCCAGGGGCAGGTTTTCGAGTAGAGGCAGGCATCGTTCGTCATCTTGCCGAGTTCGCGCTGCACCTCGATGGGGTCCGTCGCGTCGGTGATCAGCAGGTGGTCGTCGTCGCGGAACACGTACGATCCGCCCTGCGGATTCTCCACGCCGTTCACGAACAGACGCACGGTGAAGGATTGCCCCTTCCACGAGAACGTGTCCGCCACGTACCCGGAACCCGTGTCGGGCAGGGTGGCGAAGAATTGCCCGAGCGCCAGTCCCGGCTTGTGTCGGTGGACCACGTGGCCGTTGCCGTCGTGCAGGTGGAAGTACTCGTCGTGCGCCTCGCGCGCGGGGTCCGCCGCATCCGTCGACGAGCCGGACATGTATCGTGCCTGCGAAAAATCGAGCTGTTCGCCACCGAGCCACACCGCGAAATCGGCGTGCGTGTGGTTGGGATCCGGATTCGTTGCATGCAGCATCTCGTTCGTCTTGTACCCGGCGAGGGCGACGAGGCAGGCGCTGGCGACGAGAGGGAAGATCAATCGGTTCATGAGAGTGGACGTCGAAAGGAGGAACAGGCGCATCCTATTCCTCCCGCGAGTACAAAAGAACTGAATGTCAGGAGATCGTGATGGTGCCGGTCATGTCTTTGTGGCCGGGACCGCACGGGACGTTGCAGAAGAAATCGAATGTCCCGGTCTTGTCGGTCGGGATGTCGATCATCACCGTCTGGCCGGCGTCGACCGTCTGGCTGATGCC
>CAZTYD010000082.1:0-288 GCA_964618035.1 uncultured Candidatus Peribacteria bacterium | reverse complement strand
ATGGTCACCGTTGATGCCCGTGAGGCGGATGACGGCCTTCTCACCCTTCTTGAGCGTGATGGCATTGGGCTTGAACGCGAAATCTTCGACGGTCATATCGATGACGCGCGCCTGCGAAGCCGAATCGACGGACGCGGCGGAATCGGCCGACGAGGCATCCGAGGGCGGCAGGTTGATATCGACGGCGACCGACGCCGTGGAGCCGTTGTCATCGGTAGCGGTGGGCGTACCGGCATTCGAGCCAGCGCCAAGCGCGATCGTGACGGCGGCGACGCCGAGGAGCGGAAC
>CAZTYD010000081.1:0-5178 GCA_964618035.1 uncultured Candidatus Peribacteria bacterium | reverse complement strand
GAACCGTTGCCGGCGCTCGCCGACGATGCATCGACCGATGCGGCGGCGGACGAGGAAGCCGCGCCGTCGGCGGGAGACGATGCGGGCGAGCATCCGGCCAGGAAGAAGAACATCATCGCGATGGCGACGAAGATCCCGAACGGCGCGCGCGAGAAGGTGCGGTGGCGGTAGACGTACATGGGATGGGTGGGAGGAGCATCTTCTACAACGCGGCAGGAATTTCGTGGTTACAGAATCACGATGCAACTTCCGGAAAAAAGTTGTCTGCTCATTCCTTCCGTTCCTCTCGCCACACCACCACGAAATGACTCGTCGTCTCAGGAATCGACACATCGCCCAGCAGCTCCGCCGAGTTCGTGTGCATCCATTCCGATGGCTGCCCAAAGCCCCGTTTCTCCGCCAGCGCGGTCAGCATCCACAGGCAGTTCGGACAGTCGCTCTGCTGCGGGTTGCGCAGGTTCTTGATGCCGTCCAGGTTCTTCAGCGTGAGCGCGGCGATCGTGCGGTCGTCCATGTCGTTCGCCTGCGCGAGCGGCAGGTAGTGCGAGAAATCGCTGCTCACCACGACCGCCGTCCGGTCATCCGCGACGCGATTGATCGTATCCAACAGAGCGTTGCGCGCATCCTTCCACGGCGCCGTCTGCGACAGTACCAGCGGCGTCACCGGCACGCCGGGCAGGTAGTGCGCGATGAACGGCACGACGGCGTGCACGCCGTGCTCGGACCGAAAGAGCGACGGTTGTTCGGCGACGAGAGGCGACCGCTGCAAACCGCTGACCATTGCATCGTCGTCACGCACGTCGCCGAACGCGGTGCGGTACAGCGTGCGCGCCGTGCACGCGACAACGGGGCAGCGGTGGAAGTGATCCGGCGAGATGAGCAAGATACGATCGATGTGCTGATTCTGGAGCGCGCGGATGCCGAGTGCCGTCGACTCGGCCGCTACCAAATGATGCGGCACGATGACGCCACGGACGATGGAACCCGACTGCACCGCGCGCCGGTCGGCGCGGTAGATGCCCCGGTAGAACTCGTACGACGACGGGTACGGATTCGGGATCTCGACACGCGCACGCCCGCACCCGCTCGCCGCCACCGTGAGGGCAACGACGAGCGTGAGAAGGCGATACTGCATCAGTCGCTTCACTGGAGCTTCAGGATCGGCGCGTACCAGGCATTGGGCGCCGGCCACGTCTTGGCGTCGGTGTACTGGTACGCGTTGTAATCGTCGTCACCGACGTAGAACGTCTTCTGCCACTCTTCGTCGGTGAGGCGCTGCCCGCCGTAGGGCTTGCGGAACTCGTAGTGCGCGTACGCGAACCCGACCGTGAGGCGCGGGCCGTTCGCATCCTTCACGGCCGTGAAGATGACGTACGGCACGCCGGTACCCTCGTAGAGAATCTCCGGCGGATGCGACGAATCGCCGCCGGTGTGCACGTCGGCCACCAGCGCGGCGCGGCGGTCCTTCGCCGGCAGCACTTCGCCTTCCAGGGGCTGCGGCAGCGACAGCAGGAGACCGTCGACGATCTTCAGGCGCAACGCCTCCCAGTCGCTGCCCTCCTGCACCACGTGCTGCGTACACGTCTTGCCCTCATCGATCGGATCCGGGCCCGTCTCATCCTTCACCGCTTCCGCCAGCGTCGTGTTCCGCAGCTCCTTCTCCACGTACGACTGCACGGTCTGCATCAGGTCGATGAAGTTGTGCAGCGCCACCATGTTCTGCAGATCGAACTGCTGATCCTTCAACCCCCGCTCCGTGCGCTTCGCGAGGAAGATCAGCTTCTGGTACGCCTCGAGCTGCGGCTCGACGTACCCCTTCGCCGGCGGCGGCACCGGCCGCGTGTCGCACGCGCCGGGCCCGCCTCCCAGCTCCGCGAACGACTGCTTGGCGTAGAGCAGCGTGGCGTGGCGCAGCTCCGTCCAGAATGCCGACGCCGTCTGCAGCGTCTTGATCTCCCACGGAGCCGACTGCATGAACTGCGGCAGTTCCGCGCGGTGCGCCTTCTGCCAGCCGAAGAGGCTGCGGATGGTCCACAACCAACTCGTGTACAAATTCTGTGTCCAGTCTTGGTCTGTCAGGCTAGCCGTTTCCTTGGTCAATTGGTCCATCATCTGCGTTACGGCCGGGTTGTAGAAATCGAGCGTGGGGATCTTCGCGCGCGCGTAGTCGGAGCCCAGCAGCGCCATCACCTCCAGCGACGACGCCATGGGCGGCAGCTTCTGCGCGTAGCCCGGCAGCGGCGCCTCGTCGCCCTGCGTGAGCTGATCGGTCCAGTACGAATCGATGATGAACTTGCCGCTGAAGAACCGCATGCCCTTGGTGGCGTCGAGCACCTGCGCGCTCGTGACGCCGCCGACGGTCTCGTACCCCGCGGGGATGCTCTTGATCTTCGGCACGCGCGCCTTGGCCAAGTACTCCATCACCGCCGCTTCCTGGTCCGGCTTGCCCTTCGCGTCCTGCAGCGCCAGCAGGTAATCGGCGGGCATCAGGTCGTCGCTCGTACCCACCAGGAAGTTGATGGCCGACTCGAGCGTGTTGTACGCCTGCAGCTGCGCGGGATTCTCGGCCATCAGCTGCGTGATGCCGAACGCGTACTGCGTGAGCGCGGGGCTGCCGAGGAAGAACGGCAGCTGGATGTACCAGTTCATGGCGCGGAAGTACTGGCGGCGCAGCGAGCTGGAGGTGTAGTGGCTGCGCGGCGTGAACTGCGTCCAATCGGTCTCGAACGAAACGTGCGTCTTGCGGGCGTACTCCTGGTACTCCGCCTCGAACAATGCGGGCACGCCGCGCTTTTCGGCCGCGTACACTTGGTGCACGTCGGCCAGCACCGCCGCCTCGCTCGCGCCGAGCTTGAGCGTCTTGATGAACGCCGCGACGTTCGCCTCGGTGTCGATCGTCTTGTCCTTCTCGGCATGCTGCGCGCGCAGCGCCTGCGGATCCTGCCCCTGCGCGGCCTGCAGCTGCTCGTCGGTGAGGGGCGGCTCGACCGTGGAGAGAATGGCGTACGGCACGGCGAAGTAGTCACGCACCTTCGTCCACTTGGCCTTCTCGCCGCCGGTCGCGGCGGCGGCCTTCGCGGCGGCCTGCGTGTAGAACGTCTTGCTCAGATCCTTCATGGACGGATAAAACTCCTTGTTCTCCATCTCGCGCAGCAGCTCGGTGTAGAGGTTGTTGTAGGTGTGGAAGAACACGTCGGCGCTGAAGAAGAGCGCGTTCTGCGGACCGCGATCGCGCGCGTCGTCGCTGCCGCGGATGGCGTTGTACAGGCTGGGGAACTCGCGCGCGTTGTTGGGATTGTCCTGCTTGGGCACGATGCTCGTATCGGTCAGCTTCTTGAGGACGAACTTGTTCGCGCCGAGGAACGCGCGCTCGGCGGGCGAGAAGGCGAAGCCATACGCCTTCTCGATGGCGGCGACGTCTTTCACCTCGTCGAGCGAGAACGGCGCCGCGATGGCCGGGTCGATCGTCGTGGCGTTCGGCTGGTACGTCACCGCGGCGCCGAACGCTGCGGGCTCGGCCGCGACGGCAACGGCGTCGGGGAAACCGGCCGTGGACCCGCTGGATGTCGCGGGGGAGGGCGGCCTGCCGGCCGTGCAGCCGGCGAGAAGTGCCGTGAGGGCAACCAGAAGAAGCGAGCGTTTCATGGGGGAGGGGGAATGAGCGCATTCTAGTACGGAGATGCCCGGCGGACAGTAACATCGCTCGACAGCGCCCGACGATGTTCCGGTATTCCCGTCGGCGCGAACCCGGCGTATGATGACCGCGCTATGTTTGCGCATCACCTGCTCCACCCGTCGCGGCTGCACTCCATCGGCCTGCTGGCGATGGGCGTCGTGCTCGCGGCGTGGGGGCTGCTGCTCGCGCTCAGCTCGATGATGTTGCAGGGGGATCTCATCCGTCCCATCGGGACGCCGTACGCGACGGTGCAGGCCCCGCGACCGCTCGTGCCAGCGCCCGGCGAGCCGATGCCCACGCTGCCCCTCTACGCACAGCAGTAGCGGTTCCGCTAGAGGCATAATCTCGTATTTTTGTCATATGTAAGCCATGATGATGGTATTTGACATATTTAAATTATTATTTTACTATAAACAAACATGGACATCGTCCACTTCGTCCTCAGCCTCGGCTCGGTGTTCGTGGCGTTCTGGGTGTTCTTCGGATCGCTCGGCTCCGATACCGCCTCTGACCACAAGACCGCTTCATCCGGAACGGGCTTCGAGTCGGTTGCGTACCTTCTGCTGATCCCCTTCTTCGTGCTGGCCGCGCTCGGCGTCGCCTGCTGGAAGATGCTCGAGTGGCTGCGCGACGGCGCGGAGGCCGTGTGGGAATCGACGGAGGAAAGACGGGAGCGCGTGAGCCATGCCATCCGCGAACGGCGGACGCGCAGGGATCAAGCACCGAAACATTTGCGACGCATACTCGTTCGCCAATCGAGTCAACCTACCGACGAGGAGGAGCAGGAAGAAGCGGGCTTCTCCGACGAAGAGGAAGAGCTGCTCGCCGCGCAGCACCTGCGCAGGGCAATCCATGGGGCGCGGCAGTCGATCTCCCGATCGTACGAACGCATGAGAAGCGCATCGACGCGTCGGATCGACCGCGTGCGCCGCTGGTTCGAGCGGCGGATGGATCTGGAGCAGGACGCCGCGTTGCGCAAATCGATCGCAACCATCGACGACGATGCGACCGACCGAGCGCCGGCGATGCCGAAGCGCGTCCGATCGTCGCGGCGCATGCGCCTGTTCCACGAGGCGGACGACAGCGAAGAGAGCCTCACCGTGCTGCGTCCCATCGGCTGGCACACCCGGCGGCGCCTGCGGCACGTGGCCTAGTACAGATCCTCGTCGTACGGCGCCAGCGGGTCCGGCTCGATCTCGGGATCGTCGCCGACGTAGTCGTCGAGGTCGATGTCCATGACATCCTCCTCCTCTTCGCGGGGCAGAAAGTACTTCATATCGCCTGGGGGAAAGAATAGGAAGCGAGACTAGCATGACGACCGGCCTGCGAACGCCTTACCGAGGGAGCCGAGAAAATCGCGCGGCGACAGAAGATCGCTGCCCATGCGTCCTCAGCAGAGGATCCTTGGATGCTCCACCGGCCCCGCCGCCGCCTCTCGGCCACCTGCAGGAAGACGGCGCTGGGGAGCGCACAGAGAGAAAAGGAGACGTTATGCGATACGC
>CAZTYD010000080.1:0-5195 GCA_964618035.1 uncultured Candidatus Peribacteria bacterium | reverse complement strand
TAGAGTCGTAGCCATTTAGCTCATCAGCCGCTTCCCTGCCCGGTGCGCCGGTCAGGCGCACTTGAGGTGGAAGTTCCAGAGGCCGGCGCAGATTCCCATGAGCTCGTCGTCCCGTCCGTTCCAGTTGCGGCAGATGTCGGCAGCGGCCCTGAAGCGCTTCATGCCGCAGATGGCGTGCTCCACGATGATGCGCAGGGATGAGATGATGCGGTTCTCCTCCTTCTCTGCTTCGGTCAGAGGATGATGCTTGGATCCTTTCTTGGGCATGTGGAGGTGGGGATGCTCGCGCTGGTGCCCCAGGAACCCCGTGTCCGTCCAGACGTGGACGTCTGCGGGAACGCAGGAGAGGCCGCCGTTCTTGTCGGAAGCTCTCTTGTCGTGCAGTCGTCCGTTCTTCGTGGGGGAGAGGAGGAGGATACGTCTGTTCTCGTCCGCCCAGACGATGTTCTTTCTCGTGTGCCGCTTCTTCTTCCCGGTGTAGTGCTTGCGTTGTGCCTTCCCCTTCACCGGGCGTCTGCGGGGACGTTCAGTGCCGTCGATGAAGAGATCTTTGGCCTGCGGGAACTTCCGCAGGAACTCCTCGACGCTCTTGATCTGCCGCTCGGGAAAGACGACCTCCCGGCCCAGCGTTTCCCGCAGGAGTGGCAGAAGCTGCTTCGTCCATTTGTGCGGGCGTGAACGGTGGACGTCGTAGAAGAACCCCGCCACGTCGAAGGTGGGGTACACCCGTACGTAAAAGAGGATGAAGAAGAGCTTGCGGGAGGGATCCTGCCTGAGTCCGCCTTTCCTTCCGCCTCCCACGCCGCGCTGGCGCGGCTTGCGATGGGCCTCCTGCGCGAGCAGAGGGGCGAAAGAGACGAGGAGCCGGGAGAACTCTTCCGGCGTGAGGCCGGTCAGAGCTTTCATGCAGCGCGGTTCGCGGAGAGCACGTTGAAGATTCATCGTCAGAAAGGAATGATGCATGCTCTGACGGATGATCAGCTAAAGAGCGACAAGTCTATTGATTAAATGCAAGTAGTGTTGCATAGATATAAATAAGGCCTACACTGCTGTCGTTTTCTTATGCGAATGGCAGGGGATGAGAAATCTCCCGATCGTTGGCCCAGTCCCGATGCAGTGCGGCGCGCTGTAGAAAGGCGCTTACCCGAGTTAGTGCACATTATTGGAGGTGTTCGTCCCGAGGCTGAGGCCACACTCGCACGTGAAAAGCGCCGTCGTGAATCCTGGGAAGTACATCGGCAATCGACGTTGGTGGAAATCGGGCCGGAGCAATTGGATCAGACGTTCGGCGTGCTCTACGACAACGCGGTGATGACGGCCGATGCAGTCCGCTGGTACCGCGATGGTGATTTCGAGGGATTCAAAAGGGCAAGAAAGGGGAGGGGGGCGGCATTGGTTCATGGGTACACGGAAGTGCCGGTGTTCTTGGATGGACGCAAAGAGGACCCTCGACAGCTTTCCGTACGCGACGACATGATGCGGTCGCTGCAGCTGGCACAGGATCCAGAGACGCATCGTACGCATGGCAAATATGTACTCAAAGGAATACAGGGGCCTGATGGAAAAGTGCACACGGTGTGCGGGTACGTGGAGCCCGCTCAGGAGCGCAACGATCCGTCGACTCCGTACCATCAGAAGATGAAGCGGTTTTTGGACGAAGGAGTCGTCGATGGGGGAATGGAATACATCCTCGACCGGAAGCGCGAGTACTACAATCGGCTGATCACGCATGGCGCATACATCGATATCATTATTTCCGAAATGCCCATGGGGGCCGATATCGTCTTCGAGAATGTCATCAACGATCTCCGTGCGAAGTTTCCCGAACTCGATGATGTCTTCTTCTACATCCTCGGCAACTTCGAAGTGATGCCGTCTCCACGGCCGGTGCGTCCTATGCCGCCTGAATGGAATTCACGCAGCCTCAATTTCTTCCAGGGTGAAAGGGACTGTTACATTATGGCCGAAAACCGAACGCACTATGGACCACTATCGGTTCGAGAGATCGAAGGTGTGACTCATTATTTGAAGGCGCTCTGGTTCTGGCTTACGAATAAGATCGAGACACTCGATGAAAAGAATAAGTCAGTCTGCCGAGCGCATATCAAGGATCTCGGAATGATCCCGCTTTTGCAGCATCTGGAAAAGTAGTCACGTTTTTCTGCGCAGCGTCACCAGCGGCAGCATCGCCCCCACCGCCACCAAGAATCCCGTCACGACCGTGACGGTATCGATGGTTTGCAGGAAGATCATCTGCCCCACGGTGGTGACGATGATGATGAGGAAGGAGTAGCGGAGCACGAAGTCGAGCTGCTTGTGCGAGAGGATGTAGTAGTACATGTAGTACGGCAATCCCGAGACGAAGATGCTGAAGAGGATCGCACGCGCGAGGATCGAGTACGGAATGGTGCCTATGTGCGTGACGGACAGGAGCGGCAGCGTGAGCAGCGCGCAGAACAGCGACAGCCAGAAGAAGTACTGCGCGGCGCGCACGTCCACTTCCTCCTGCTGTTTGTAGCGCTCGCTCACCACCGAGTATGCCGAGAAGGCGATGACGGCGGCGAGCGTGAAGAGGATGCCGGACCATTGCCAGGCGGTCTCGGCCACGACCAGCGCGACGGCGGAGCCGATGAGGAGGAGCCAGGTGATCACGAAGACCGGCCAGCGCCGGCGGTTCACCAGGCTGGTGAGGAGGAGGCCCGCGGCGGTCATGGGGATGGAATAGTGCGCCGGCAGCGTCTCGGTGAGCGAGAAATACGTGGTGATTGCCACCATTACGAGCAGGATGACCGACAGCCACAGCGATCGGTTGCGCAGGGGGATGCGCGATTCGCCGAGAGGGTTCCGCAGCCGCGCGAGCACGAGCAGCAGGCCGCTCATGGCGGTGAGCGACCAGAAGCGCACGACCGTCAGATCCAGCGGCGGCACGTGGTGCGCGGTGAGCAGGATGCGCGCGAACACGGGATCGAGCCCCCACACGAGGAAGAGCAGGGCGATGCCGAGCGAGGTGAGCAGCCGGCTGTAGGCGCGCGCGACGCGCCAGCCCGTGCGTCCGAGCGTCGATGTCAGCAGCTCTTCCATCATGCGGCGCTCGTCGTCGGTCAGCCGGACGAACAGGAGGAACAGGATCATCCCGCTCTCGCGCTGCACGTGGACGTTCGTCACGTCGAACCGCTGAACGAGTTCCAGAACCGACGCCTGCTTCACGTCCGGTACGTGCAGGAGGATTCGGTAGGAATGGCGAGCCGGCTGCGCGTTCTCTTTCTTGCGCACGAACAGTGCTTCTTCGACCTCTTCGGGGGACGTGCGTCCTTCCGCCAGCTGCACGAAGACGTCTTCCAGCGAGCCGTAGCCTTGCGCCCGCAGGACGTTGGCGAGCTGCGCGTGATTGAACTCGCTCAAAAAACCGCGGCCCCGGCGGTTGAAGTGTTCCTGCAGCAGCCAGCGGCCCGATGCGATCTTCTCTTCGCGCTTGCGCTGGGCCAGTTCCTGTCGGATGAGCGCGGAGGCGATGCCCGTGTGCACGTGCTGCAGCCACGAGAGTTCCATGGCGACGTCGTCCGCCAGCGTCGCGGTGAGGGTGGAGGCGAACTGGAGCGGCTCGTTGAACGGCACGGCGATGCCGTTCAGCCGGATCTCCCGGGTGCGAAGCGCCTCTCTGCCCAGCAGGTAAAACACGCCGTCGAGAACGGTGGAGCCTTTGGGGAGGGAAACCGTCTCGTCGCCCGGTCCGTGGATGACGATGGATTCGCCGAGGATGTCGTTCTGCAGACTGTCCCAGAATTCCGTGCTGCGGTCTTTGGTATCCGCGGCCACGGGCGAGATGCGGCTGGCCCACGGCAGGTACTCTTCCAGGCCGAGCGACTTTTCGTCGAAGCAGAACACCGTCACGCCGCGGTGCGCGTACTCCTGCATCGTCGCGGTGCGGATCTTGCAGCGCACGCGCGTGCCGTCGTCCAGGATGATGGTCGTGTGCAGTCCGCGGTACCCGTTGAGGGCCGGCGCGTTGATATAATCCTGGAACGACAGCGTTTCCCGGTGCCACAACTGGTGCAGCATCCCCAGTGTTTCGTAGCAATCCTGCACGGCGTCGCAGACGAACACCATCGTGAGCGAGGGGAAGCCGGTGACCGGCGTGTCCTCGATCTGGAGGCGTCGCTGCATCTTCTCCCACTGGCGCTTCTCGTAGTGCAGTCGGAATTTCTGCTTCTCTGCGGGGAACGCCTCTCGGATGTTCCGCTCGATCGTCTGTAGCACGGCATCGGCCTTCTTGCGGTTCGACAGCCGCATCTGGATCATCCGCTGCAGGTCGACGGGCTCCAGCACGCGCAGGCAGAGCTCGCTCAGTTCGTAGCGCAGATCGTACATCGAGAGGCGGTCGGCGATCTTCACGTACACTTCCATCGTCTCTTTGGCGAACGAGATTTGCCGGTCCGGCGAGAGGTGTTCGATGGTCTGCATGTTGTGCAGGCGGTCGTACAGCTTGATGACCATGATGCGCACGTCCTGCTGCATCAGCGTGAACATCTTGCGGAGGGTTTCGACCTGCGCGTCGAGGTTCGGCTTCTCGGCCAGCGATTCGTCCGACAGCTTGGTGAGCCCGTCGATGAGCGCCGCGACGGCTCCGTCGAATAGGAGGTGGATTTCCTCGAGGGTGAGCGGCGTGTCTTCCACCGTGTCGTGCAGAAGCGCCGCGATGATCGTGTCGGAGTCCGCGTCGATCTCAATGAGACGCAGCGCGACGCTGATGGGATGCAGGAAGTACGGCTCGCCGGATTTCCGCTTCTGCTTGCGGTGCATGATTTCTCCGAGCATGAACGCTTCCTTCACGCGCTTCTGGTTGCGCGCCGAAAGGTGCCGGATGTGGGGGAGAAATTCGTTCCAGTGCATCCTTGACAGTACAGTCTACTCTGTCTGTCATACCTTGACCAGCGATTTTTGGCTACGAGGAGAGGAGTTTGACGATGTACGCCTTCACGTTCGAGAAGATCTCGGTACGGACATCCAGGCGCTCGATCTCGGCCAGCGTGAACCAGCGCAGGTCCGTTCCTTCCGCCTCCTGCAGCGTCAGCACCTGATCCTCGTCGATCGGTCGGGCGAGGTACAGAAAATCCATGTGTTGGTGCATGGGCTCGCCCCGCTCGGGGCTTGCGGGACTGTTCTCCAATAGCAGCGCGATGGGTTTCTTCAGCATG
>CAZTYD010000079.1:0-5203 GCA_964618035.1 uncultured Candidatus Peribacteria bacterium | reverse complement strand
CTCATCCAATCGCGCCCCTTCCGCCGCGTGCACCACACCGCCAGCGGCGTGTCTATCGTGGGAGGCGGACAGATCCCCGGCCCCGGCGAGATCAGCCTGGCGCACAAGGGCGTGCTCTTTTTAGATGAACTCGCCGAATTTCCCGCGCAGGTGTTGGAAGTGCTGCGGCAGCCGCTGGAGGATCGCCACATCACCATCACGCGCGCGCAGGGGAGCATTACATTCCCGGCGGATTTCATCATGGTCGCGGCGATGAACCCGGCGGAGTACAGCGCGGGTTCGGCCAAGAAGATCGAGCGGCGGATCTCCGCGCCGCTCCTCGACCGCATCGACCTCACCATCGACGTGAAGCCCGTGCCCATCGGCGATCTGCAGAAGAAACCCGCCGACGGCGCCGAGACCACCGAGCAGATCGCCGCGCGCGTGGAGCTCGCCCGCGAACGCCAGCGTACGCGCTTCCGCGGCATGCCCATCAGTACCAATAAAGAGATGAGCGTGAAGCACATCGACACGCTCTGCCCGCTCGACGCGCAGTCGGAGCAGCTCTTGCGCCAAGCCGTGGAGCGGCTCGGCCTTTCGGCCCGCAGCTACCACCGCACCATCAAAGTGGCGCGCACCATCGCCGATCTGCACGGCAGCGACGGCATCCAGCCGCAGCACGTGGCAGAGGCGCTGCAGTACCGGTGCAGCATTGGGGGGAAGGCGTAGGAAAGTATCATGAGTAAACTCACTTGCAGAAGTGTAACACTTGCGTTACACTAAAGATACATTCCTCTCTCGTTTATGCCTACCGCAAAAAAACGACTGAACATGAGTCTGCCAGCCGATGTCGATGCAGCGCTCACGGCGCTGGCGCAACGCGATGATGTTCCTCCGACTACAAAAGCATTGCACCTCCTCCAACTTGCACTCGAAATCGAAGAAGACGATGTGTGGAATGCCATTGCAGAACGGAGAGACACGAAGGATGCGACATTCCTGTCGCACGACGAAGCATGGGCATGAGTTTTACGCTCCGTTACCATCAGCAAGTCGTACGGGACGATATTCCATCTCTGCCCAAAAAAGAGCGGGCACGGATTCGAAAAGCGATTGAGGAAAAGCTGACGACGCAGCCGGAAGTGTTCGGGAAACCTCTGCGGCGCTCGCTAAGGGGTTACCGTCGACTGCGAGTGGGCGACTACCGCGTGGTATTCCGCATCGAGGGCACATCCGTCAAAATTTTCGTCATCAGACATCGATCCACGGTGTATCAGGAATACGAAGACAGGTTCGCATGAGGAGAAGATGCCAGCGCAGACTTCCCGCAGAGCGGGAGATGAGGAATGCAGTGCATTTCAGAGCTGTTATTATGTAATATTCCCAATCCTCCAGCCGTTCACTACACTGTCAGCATTCTCCACTTCCCCATGCGCCGCCTCCTCGCCTCCCTCACCGTCGCGGGCACGCTGCTCGCCCCGCAACTTTCGCTCGCCGCGTTCCAGACACCGGGCGAGTTCTTCGACACGCTCTCGCACGACACGCGCGCCCACACGGCCGCGAGCGAAGTGCACGTGACCGCGAAGGACATGAGCATGGCGGCGTGGATCAGCGGCACAAGCCAGGGCACGGAACTGTCGGACACGCGGGCGGATATGCAAGCGACGATCCACGTGCAGATGCCGGACCACCTGGTGAAAGCGAAGGTGCAGATGAAGATCGCGGACGAAACGATGTATTTCCTGATCGAATCGCTCGACGCGGGCAACGATCCGGCGCTGATGACGGCCATGAGCAGCGTGAAACTCAATCAATGGTACGCACTCTCGCTGAAGAGCGATCCATCGATGCCCAGCGCCGACGAGATCGAACAATCGCGCCAGCAGGTGCTCCAGATGGTCGACCAAATGCTGACACTCCAGGCTTCCGCAGCCAATGGCGGCACACAGTACACGCTCGGCCTCAGCCGCCAGTTCCGCCGCCAGATGGCGCCATTACTCCGGGACCTGGCCAAGCAAATGGGCAAGAGCATGGGATTACGGGTCGCCGGCACGCCCGTCGTGAACGTGAGCATCAAAGCCGATGCGGACGGCAATGATCTTCTGCGCATGATGAAGTACTACGCCTCGATGACAGCCGGCAAACAGCTCTCGTTCGTGATGCAGGGAACTACGCAGCCGACCGGGAACCTCAACGTAACCGCACCGACGGATGCCATCGATCTCACGCAGCAGCTGGAATCCGCCGGAAGCAACGCGCCGTCGGCCACCTCCAGCTCCTCGTCTTCCGTCTGCCGCCGCGGCGTGTGTGCAACACGCCCGTCGAGCCGCTAGACTGCCGCCATGATCCACTTCGCCGATTCCCTCACCGCCGCCGCGCGCAAGAAGTCTCCCGTGTGCGTGGGCATCGATCCGATGCTCGAAAAATTTCCCGACGGCATCGCGCGTGACCCCGCGGGCGTGCTCGCCTTCTGCAAGGGCATCGTCGATGCCACGGCGGATGTCGCCTGCGCCGTCAAGCCGCAACTGGCGTACTTCGAGCTGCTGGGATGGGAGGGTATGAAGATATTCTGGGAAGTGTGCGCGTACGCGAAAGCAAAAGACCTGCTGGTGATCGCCGACGGCAAGCGCAACGACATCGGCTCGACGTGCGACGCCTACGCCGACGCGTACCTGTACGACGACAGCCCCATCGACGCGCTCACCGTGAATCCGTACCTGGGCTCCGACGGCATCAAGCCGTTCATCGGCCGCTGCGAGAAGAACGGCAAGGGCATCTTCGTGCTGGTCAAGACGAGCAACGCCAGCTCGGGCGAGCTGCAGGATCTGCCCGCGGGCGACGAAGCGGTGCACGAGCACCTCGCGCAGCTGGTGGAGAGCTGGAGCACCGCGGTGCTCGGCAAAGAAACGAACCTCTCGAGCGTCGGCGCCGTGGTGGGCGCCACGTACCCGGAGGAAATGAAGTACCTGCGCACCCTCATGCCGCACGTGCCGTTCCTCATCCCCGGCTACGGCGCGCAGGGCGGCACGGCCGCCGACGCGGCGCACGGCTTCATCCCCGACGGCACCGGCGCCATCGTGAACGCCTCGCGCAGCATCCTCTACGCATCGAACGGGAAGGATTGGAAGGAGAAAGCGGGGGAGGCGGCGGAGGAGATGGCGAGGGAGATCAGGGCGGCGGTGGACCCCATCCGCCCCTGAGGGGGCACCTTCCCCGGTCCACCCACTCTCATTCCTGAGCAACTCACCGACTGCTCTGATTCACAAACTCAGAGACCAGCACGGGGAAGGAGGAATGTTCGGAGAACAGAGAACGGCTCCCTTCCCCCGGCAGGCAGGCGGAGGAGACGGGGGAAGGGACGGGGATGGGGCCCTCCTCACTTCCACACCGTCCCCCTCGCCACGGGCGCATCCAGCTCCACCCAGTTGAAGTGCCCGTAGCCGTCGGTCCAGAGGACGGATCCGGGATCGCCCACGGAGCCGGCTTTGCTGAGGGTGATCTGCAGTGACGGATTCTGCGCGTTGGCCGCGAGCGATACGTCGCCGTACAGGCGGATGGTGCGCTTACCATCTTGGAACGTGCCGATGCCGTCGGTGATGCCGGGGCACGTGACCGTCGAGCCGCTGACGATGCAGGTGATGCGGTCGGGCGAATCCGGCGCGCCCAGCTGCCAGTTCGTCACCGTCACCGTGTCAGTCTTGCCCACTTGGAAGGACAGCTCCTCGAGCTTGATCTTGGCCGGGCTGATGCTCGTGCCGGCGAAGTCGAAGGCGGCGAGCATTTGGTTGGTGCCTATAGGCAGCGGATCCTGCGCGGATGACGCGTTCTTCACAGAAGTGATGGCGCCCTGCACGGTCGAGTGCTTGGGAAACGCGAAGTCGATCGCGGGCGGCGCGATGGCCGTCGCGCTCCACACGCCCTCGAACGACATCGTCCACTGCGTCACCTCGAGCATCTCGTCCGAGTAGCCCCCGCGGTCTTTGTCGTACAGCATCACCTCGATGGCGAACGTGCGCGTGTCGCTCTTCGGGATCTCGTAGTCCACCGTGCCGAACGATCCTTTCCACGTAAGCTTAGTCGCATCGCCGGGATCCTGCCACAATTGGCCGATCTGCGTGCCGGAGCCGTCGACCAGGTACATGGCGCCGATGGAATCGACCTTGTTGCGCAGCTTGACCGTGGCGGCATTGAGTCTCATGGGCTCGAGGTTGGCGAAGTAGTCGGCGCTCGCGACGGGCAGGCTCCGCTGACCGAGCAGCAGGAAATGACTGCGTGCCGCCGAGACAGAGCTGATCGCTGATGATACCGACGAGCTCGACGATACAGAGGAGCTTGATGAAGATGAAGGAACCGAGGAGACAGATGATGTGACTGATGAGGAAGATTTGCTCACGCTCGATGACGACAGGGGTAAACCTTGTTCCGCCGCAAAGTACTGATCCAGTTCACCCTGCGATTCCGCGTAAAATGCGGCGCCCAATCGGGCCATCTCACCCCGCAGGAGGAAGCGGCCGAATCCGCCGGAAGAATCGTCACCGTAGAGAATCGTCGTTTTATGCGCACGGGCGGCCGTGACGTAGCGGACGAACCAGGCGTCGCCCCGCGCCGCCGCCGGGATGTCGTACCGGAACACGTTGGCGAGAATCTTGAGCGCTTCGGCGTAGTTCACGGGACGCTCGGGATGGAAGAGGCCATCGGGATTTCCTGCGACAATGCCCCCGGCTTTGGCGGAACACACGAACGGCGCGAACCAGTCGGAAGCATGCACATCGGGGAAACAATTCTGCGACGACGAAGATGACAATGATTCACTATCGACACGCGCCAACAGCAACATGGCGATCTTCGTGAACTCCGCGCGGTTGAGCTCGCGCTTGGACATAAAACGGCCGCTCGGGTTCCCCTGCACGACGCCGGCATTGGTCAGCACGCTGATGCCGGCGGATTCTGCGGTCGAGAACGACGAGGCGTCTTTGTACCGCGCCGTGGCATCGGTGTACTCGAGAGCGAAGGCGGCGACTGGAGTGAGGAGGAGACTTGCGAGGAGAATCTTACGCATGATGAGGAAGGAAGAAGAGTGATCACAGATTCCGTGCGAAGCTGGAGCATCGGCATCAGGGTACGACCGATTGCCCGAAATACCAACGCCGCCAAAGGAAAAATGTTACGAAAACTCCCCGGGGTGAACGGGGAGTTTTTTCGCAAAACATTCCTATTGAACTTT
>CAZTYD010000078.1:0-5215 GCA_964618035.1 uncultured Candidatus Peribacteria bacterium | reverse complement strand
CGCAAGGAGTCGCTCACCGACGCCTTCAGCCGCGAGGAGATCGACGAGTGGATCGACATGATGCGGCGATCGCTGGGGCAGGACGACGCGCGCTTCGCGTACCGCACCGAGCTGAAGATCGACGGGCTCAACATCTCGCTGGTGTACGCGAAGGAGATGCGGGACGACGTGCTCGCATACCGGTTGCACCGCGCGGTGACGCGCGGCAACGGCATCGAGGGTGAAGATGTGTCGCACACGGTGCGCACCATCGAGTCGATCCCCCTCTCCATCGCCCTCGCCGGGTACGACGCGGCGGACGCGCCGCTCTACTTCGAGGTAGGCGGCGAGGTGTACATGACCAAAGCCGCGCTCGCGAAGCTGAATCGCGATCTGCCCGAGGCTGAGCGATTCGCCAACCCGCGCAACGCGGCCGCGGGCAGCGTGCGGCAGCTGGACCCGCGCATGGCCGCCGACCGCGACCTGCGCATGTACTGCTACGCGATGGATACCGATGCGGCGGATTTCTTCCGGTGCAAGCGGCAGACCGAATTGATGGAACTGCTGGAGACGATGGAGCTGCCCGTGGAGCCGTCGGCGAAATTGCTCGTGAGCGCAGACGAGATCCAACAATTCTACGAAGACATCCGCCGGGATCGAGAGAGCCTGCCCTACGACATCGACGGGCTGGTGATCAAGATCGACGACCGCAAGACGCAGCGCGATCTGGGCTCGACGGCGAAGGCGCCGCGCTGGGCGCGGGCGTACAAGTTCCCCGCCGAACAGAAGACGGCGCAGGTGCTCGACATCATCCTGCAGGTGGGCCGCACGGGCGCCATCACGCCGGTGGCGCACCTCACGCCCACGCAGCTCGCGGGCACGACGGTGACGCGCGCCACGCTCCACAACGAGGACGAGATCGCCCGGCTCGACGTGCGCATCGGCGACACCGTGGTCCTGCAGAAGGCGGGCGACATCATTCCGGAAGTAGTGGAAGTGCTCGCGAACTTGCGGCCGGAAGGCACGAAGCCGTTCGCCTACCCCCGCCACTGCCCCAGCTGCGGCACGGAACTCGTGCGGCCGGAGGGCGAGGCGGTGTCGCGGTGCCCCAACCCCAAGTGCGGCGCCGTGCAGCTCGAGCGCATCGGGCACTTCGCCTCGCGCTACGCCTTCAACATCGAGGGGCTCGGCATGGAGACCATTGAGGAACTCGTGGGCGAGGGCTTCGTGGCGGATCCCGCGGACCTGTTCGCGCTGACGCAGGAAGACCTGCTGCAACTGCCGCTCTTCAAGGAGAAGAAATCCGGCAACCTGCTGCGATCGATCGAGAAGGCGAAGCGCGTGCCCATCGAGCGGTTCCTGTTCGCGCTCGGCATCCGGCACATCGGCCGCGAGACGGCCGACCTGCTCGCGCGCCGCATCGACTGGCCCAAGCGAAAACTGACCGTGGAGGAGAAGAGGGACATCGCGGCGCAGCAGTCGCTCTTCGACGACGTGGGTGCCGTGCGCAGCGAGCTCGAAGGCATCGGCGTGGAAGACGTGCTGCGCACGTTGGATGAATTTTCCGTGGAGGAGCTCGCCTCGCTCCACGGCATCGGCGAGGTGAGCGCGGAGTCGCTCAAAGAGTGGACGAGCGAGGCTGACAACCGCACGCTGCTGCACAAGCTGCACAAATCCGGCGTGGTGTGCCTGCAGCGCGAGGGCGGCGTCGCCGCGCAGGTGTTCGACGGCCAGACCTTCGTCATCACCGGCACGCTGCCCACGCTCAGCCGCG
This sequence comes from uncultured Candidatus Peribacteria bacterium, assembly GCA_964618035.1. Lineage (GTDB taxonomy): Bacteria > Patescibacteriota > Gracilibacteria > Peribacterales > Peribacteraceae > JAQBQQ01. The sequence continues at coordinate 3,462 of CAZTYD010000078.1, read as the reverse complement.
AGGAAGCGCGCACGATGATCAAAGACCGCGGCGGCAAAGTGAGCGGATCGGTGAGCAAGAAGACGGACTACTTGTTGCTCGGCGAAGACCCCGGCAGCAAGTTGGATGACGCGAAGAAGTTCGGCGTGCAAACCATCGGCGAGGAGGAGTTTCGTGCGCTGTGCGCGAACAATTAAGCGGATGAGGGGTAATCGGCGTACGGAATTCCCTCCCAGTGCTCGGCGAGATTCAACCGAATGTCTTCGGGCGGATCGTAAACGACCACGGTTACATTCGGTATGCCGTCCTCCAATAACAGTTCTTCAAACCGTCTCGCGAATGCCATCTGCAAACGATAGGGCGCCGAACCATAGTGCGTGGAATACGATTCGATACGGATCACGTGACCGCCGTTGGGACCGGCGACAATGCCGCAATCGCCTCCCGCCACGAAAGCAGGGTCGCGCATGTCCCGCTTCATTTCATTCACCACCGTCGCACGGTGGTTCGGCACACGTCCGATGAAGACGTCGAATTGCGTCCACAGATCTCCCCGCTCTCTCGTCACGAGATATGCATGATGTTTTCCAGATATGAGCCTCTGATCCTTAAACGGATGGATAATCTTGCCGATGCCAGGATCGCCGGGCGTATTCATGCAAAAGGTCGACAAGAGTACAGACCGAAAATCCCTCGCTCAAGCGAAATATCATGGTTTTCTGTACGATACGTGGCTAGCCTTCAGCGCCATTCTGCCCCGCCTATGCGCGCCTTCCCCCTCGAACAGCTCCGGAAATCCGACGATGCCGCGATGCACGCGCCGGGCACGGTGCACGTGCTGTTGTGCGACAGTCTTTTTTCCCGTGCGGATGTGCGCGCGTACATCCGGGATCATTCCATCGAGCATCGCGTGCGCCTGTACGATCTGTTTTCCGAACCGAACGATGTCGAGCCAGGCGATGAAGTGGCGGTCTTGACGCACGATGCGATGGCAAAGGAAGAGGAGCGGCGCGGCATCGTCCTGCTCGATCGATGGGAAGAGATGGAGAGCGAAGCGGCGGGTGCACACGGACAGATCCTGCACCGAGTCGATTCTCTCGCGCGACGGTTCCATTCGATCACGCTCAATGTCTTGAAGGATATTCCCTCCCTCGTCACGCACTGGGTGCCCCGCGGGACGCGCGTGGTGGATCGCGAGCGTCTGCGGCTGTTCCAGGAGCCGCGCTTCGACGAGCTCATCCGATTGGCGAACGAGATTTTGATGGAGCGAGGAGACTTGAAGAGACGTGAGGAGGGCGAAGTTGAGCGAATCGTGGCGAACACCTGGCTGCTCGGCATTCCCGAACGCAACACGGCAGTGGCCGGCGGCGCCCTGACCGAGCGGCGAAGAGATGGATCGATCACCCACCTCGAAGCGCTCTTCACGCTCTACAAGAAGCACCTGTTCGGCCAGCGGTTCCTGCGGCTGGTGCAGCGCGAGAAAGTGTCACAGCTCCTCTTTGCCATCGCGAAGAAGCGGAAGGGCATCATCGATTTCTACGAGGAATCCGGCTTCCGCGATGCGGGGAGGCTGAACGACCTGCGGGAGGAGAAGCCGTACCTCAAGGAACTGACAGGCTACAAGAAGAAGAGAGATCGCCGTGGGAGGCGCGTGTTCCTGTTCCAGAGGAAGCAGTCGGCATTGGATGGAGCTATCCCGACGCAGTAACCGACCGGCTTTTCTGCATTCTCGATGGAGGGAGGTAATTTCTGGAGTGACTGCACGCAGAGGGATCCTGCAAGATTCGCGATCCGCTTCCCCAGGCACGCACCATGTGCCGGGGCTCATGGAAGATCTCGCTTCGCATGAGCCGATGAATCTTGCGGATTCTGTAACGATTCAACCCTTCTCGCTGTCATCAACGGTAATGGTCACAAGCGACCATCTGTGTTCAAAGGGCACTTTTAGATGATTCCACCTTTTAGTTGACAGATTATCAATTTTGATTTGCTGAGTATAGACATGTTCGGTAGAATGTCCCCCTTTTTGTACACCGATATGCAGCTAGCCGCCTTACGTACGCGGAAGTCAACGCTCACGCTCCTGTCCCTCTTCCTCGCTCTCGCGGGTGCATTGGGGGCCGTGCTCCTGAGTGGGAGCCAGTCCGCCGAAGCCCAGGAAGAACCGCCCGCCACGCCGGAACAGATGTTGGCGGAACTGCAGAAACAGTGGACGGAAAACCAGACATCGCACGAAGACGAGCTGCGCGCGATCGAGCGCGAGCACCGCAAGGAACAGTTGCAGCTTCACGAGACGGCGAATGAGATACGCAACGCGCTGTGCGAGCAAGGCAAGAAGGAATACTGCCCGAAGGAAGATATCAAAGGGAAGTACGTGGATCTCGATAAGCTCGCCTACGCCGTGGCCATGGCCGAGACCGGCGACTGCACGGCCTCGCGCGGCAGCGCGCTGCTCAATAACTGCCACGGTTTCAAGGTGAAGGGAAAGTTCCTCGCCTTCAAAACCAAAGAGGAGAGCTACGAGTACTTCAAGAAGATGTGGCTGAGGAACTACGGCGACCGGTTCCCCACGTCCTACGACGCGCGCCGCTACACGGCCGGCACCGGCGAGCGGTGGCTCAACGTGGTGACGACGGTGTACAACAAGCAGTGATACGCATAACGGCATCCGCGAAAGGAAGATGCGACGTGCCCAGGAGCACGCATCGCCCTCCTCGCCGCCCCCCCCTTTGCGCCATGCCGCTCACGATCGCCGTCGCGGCTCCGTCCGCCCGAATCGCTCGTAGATTTGCCGATCCGCAGGATCGACGAGGAGGCGAGGAACCTGGCCGAAGCGGCCTGTGGGCGAAGGCGCTCAATGCGGCAACGGTAGACCCATCTAGATCTTTCCCGAGGGATCATGTTCAGGTAGGCTGCACACAATGCCTCCCCAGCGCGCCCGCAGCCAATTCTCTGTAGCGCCGACTTCTCCCGGCTTTACGCTCATCGAGCTGCTGCTCGTCATGGGTATCATCGGCGTCCTCGCGTCCATCGTCCTCGTTGCCGTGGGCCCCTTGCGCGTGCTCACGAAGTCGCGCGACGCGAACCGGCTGCACGCGGCGCAGCAGCTGCAGAACGCGTTGGCGCAGTACGTCACCGATGGAAACGCGGTACCTGCCGGCCAAATCTACGCCGGGCCGGAAGGCGCGCGGCCCATCTGCAGAACGGGCGTCACCGGCGACGCGTCATGCGTGGATCTGAGCGTGCTCGCGCCGCTGTACCTCGCGAGTATTCCGACCGATCCGCGCGAGCCTTGCGGAAACCATTCGGGCTACGAGGTGTACGCCGATAAAGGAAGGTACCTCGTCGTTCCCCACGTGCTGGGCGAACCCAACGGTTCGGATGTCTGCCTGTGGCAAGGACTCGTGGGGTACTGGAACTTCTTCGACTCGACGGGCAACGTGGCCCAGGACTTCTCGGGCAAGGCGAACACGGCCACGCTGA
>CAZTYD010000077.1:0-5221 GCA_964618035.1 uncultured Candidatus Peribacteria bacterium | reverse complement strand
CCGAGAAGTACCTGGATCAGGAGCTGAGGCTTCGTACCTACACCGGCTACCCGCCGGCGCAAGAGATGCTGCGGCTCATTCTGCGGGAGGATCCGGGCGGCACCCGCGCCAAACATCTCGTCGCGGGTTTGCAGAAGGCGATCGATCGCAGCGGCATGCGCCTCGTCGCCAAAGCCGCGCCGACATTCTTCGGGGGCGGGAACGTGTGGCAGGTTCTCCTGCGCGGCGAGCGGCCGAGGGAGCTGGTGAAGATTGCGGATCTGGGGGATGCCGTGATCGACGTGGATCCGATGGAAACGGTGTAGAGGAAGAAGATTCCAAGATTGCAAGACTGCAAGAACGCAACGTGTCGGCTATACTTTCTCCCATCCCTTCCCCTTTTTTATGCCACACTTTCACCGCTATATCGCCGAGGCGCTCGGCACATTCGTGCTCACGTTCGTCGTCTGGCTGTCGCTCGTCGGCGAGGTGCCGTACGCCACGCCCGTCGGCGCCGCGCTCACGCTCGGCATGTTCGTGTACACCGTCGGCGCCATCAGCGGCGCGCATGTGAATCCCGCCATCACCCTCTCCATCTGGAGCTTGCGCCGCATGGAGACGCGTGACGCCCTCTTCTACATTGTCGCGCAGATCGCCGGCGCGTTGCTGGCGCGCGCCGCCGGATTCGCACTGCTGCACAGGACGGCGAACGTGACGACGGTGCACGCGTTTCCGACCTACGCCGGCGAAGCGCTGGGCGCGTTCCTCTTGTGCTTCGGCGTATGCTCGGTGATCCACAAGCGCAACGAGCCCGAAGTCGCGGGCGTCGTGGTCGGCGGCTCGCTGCTGCTGGGCATCTACGCCGCCGCGTTGTTCTCCAACGGCGTGCTGAATCCGGCCGTGGCCATCGGTATCGGGCTCTTCACGGCGCCGTACGTACTCGCACCCGTCGTCGGCGCGTGCGCGGCTGCGTGGCTGTACCGCTACTTCGACGAAGCCGAGCCGATGCCGCACTCGTGATTGCGCGCATGCATCGGAAAGCCAAACGCCGCTCCCAGGTGTTTGGCTTTTTTTGAAACCGCATGACTCGCTTTCCTACGGAGCGTTCCTCAGGTGATGCAGCGCGATGCCCGCCGCGACCGAGACATTGAGCGATTCCTTCGTACCAAGCATCGGAATCTTCAGCATCACGTCGGATCGTTCGAGGATCGCTTCCGGCACGCCGTCGAGCTCGTGTCCCACCACGAGGCAGATGCGGTCGGGCGGCGCGTACGCACTGAGCGCCGACGCGTCGGCCGTGAGCTCCAGCGATGCGATGGACCAGCCATCCGACTGCAATCGATCAATGATCATCAGCGGATCGACGGCGTGCTCCCACGGCACGGTCTCATCGGCGCCGAGCGCCGTTTTTGCGATTTCCTTCCGCGGGGGATGGCCGGTGTAGCCGGTCAGGTAGATGCGATCGACCGCGAAGGCGTCGCACGTGCGGAAGAACGACCCCACGTTCCAGAGCGATCGCACGTTGTGCGCGAGCAGCCGGATCTGTCGGTTCGACGCGGTCATCGTCGCGGTCACAGACGCAGGAGCTCGAGCGAGCTCGCATGCGGGTTGCAGAACACCTCCAGGAGCGCCGGGTTCGCGAGCACGTCGCCTGTTTCCGCGCCGCGCACGGCGTAGCAGACGCCCGTACGGCTGCCGTGCGGCAGGCCGTGCGCGCCGGTGTCGGGCTCGTCGCGGCGCAGGAGGACCGTGCCGCCGAGCCGCTTTGCGACCACTTCGGCGTTCGCCGGCTCCAGCTCCTTCCTCGCCGCGTTCCATGCGAGCATTTGGCCGCTCATGCGCACGAACGCGCGTTCCTTGTTGGCGTTGAACCGCGTGAGATCCGCGAGCACGGCGCGCGGGTCGCCGGTGGGGAGCGACAGGTACTTGAACTGCGTCAGCCGCAGCGAGGCGTCGTACTTGCGCGCGACGGATTCCACCGTTCGTTCCTCGTTGTTGACGATGATCGACTCGATGAAGATTTCGAGCGGCTGATCGCCGCGGGCGGAGACGGTCATCGGCGCGGCGGCTTTGGCAGGCCGCGCCAGCTGTTTGATTCCCCTCTTCCGTTCGATCCACTTCTTCATGGATGCGAAGTACGGCGCGCCGTTCGGCGTGCGCTCCGGGTGCGGCATGATGGCGACGACGTTGCCGGCCGGGTTGCAGATGCCGGCGATCGCGAACAGCGATCCGTTGGGCGTGATGTGCGGATCGACCGAGACCTTCCCTTCGGCGTCGCAGTACGAGAACGCGATCTGATCGTTCTTCTTCAGCTCGTCCATCACGTCCGCGTCCTTCGTCGTGAACCTCCCCTCGCCGTGCGCGATGGGCAGGTGCATCGCGCCTTCCCAGTCCGCCGTAGCACAGCGGTCTCTCGCGCACGTCGGCGTCATCCACACCCACTCGCTCAGGAAACCCGGCGCATGAAACCCATCCTCCTGTGCGATGGCGTTGCGCGCCAGGCTCATGTCCAAGTTCGCGCCGAGCGGCACCAAGCCGCTTTCGATGAGGATCTGCGCGCCGTTGCAGTTGCCGATCACCACCTTCCCCTCCTCCGCCTCGCGCCCGATGAACTCCATCAGCGCGTCGCGCCCCGCCACCATGCCGCTGCGCCCGCGGTCCTCGTAGCTGAACCCGCCGACCACGAAGTAGCCGTCGACGTTCTGGAGCTTCGCGCGGTCGTCGTTCCACCGGAAGTACAACGGCTCCATGCCCGCCGCGCGAATCGACCGGATGGATTCGACTTCGCAGTTGTTGCCGGGGAAGGAAATGACGGCAATGGTTGTCATGAGTGAGTAGTTGGTAGTTTGTAGTGAGTAGGACTGTCGTTCAGGCGTTTGATCATCACATTGAGCATCTTCATAACCTCATCTAGAAGCATTGTTGCATCATGTATCTTTTCAGGATTGGCCATGAATAATCTCAGGCTTATCTCCATTTGCGTCTCCAGTTCGGCGCCCGATCCAAATGCGTTGGTGAGAAACTGCCTGTAATCCTTTCGCGTTCCTCGTCGACTGCCCTCCGAAATGTTCGATGGAATTGAAACTGCAGCCCGACGCATTTGTGACGTCAGTCCGTATATTTCCTTCTGAGGAAAATCATCCGTTACGGAATAAATCTGAGTGACGAGCTCCATCGCCTTCTGCCAGACAATGAGATCCTTATAAGACGTAATCTTCATGATTACGTCTAGCATAGCATTCGCAGAACCCTCTACAAACTACTCACTACGCACTACCAACTACACCTTCATCACTTCCTCCTCCTTCTTCGCCGCCGCCTGCGCGATCTTCGCGTTGGCGTCGTCGACGGCCTTCTGCAGCGTGTCGAGGAGCGTCGTCCTCACGTCCTCTTCTTTCTCCTGCTTGATGGCGTCGTGCGCGTCCTGGCGCGCCTTGCGGACGGAGATGCGCGCCTCTTCGGCGAGCTTGTTCACGACTTTCGAGAGCTGCGTGCGGCGCTCTTCCGTCATGGGCGGCAGGCTGATGCGGATGACGACGCCGTCGTTGGTGGGGTTCACGCCGAGGTTCGCCTGCTGCAGGCCCTTGTCGATCTCGTTGATGACGGAGCGATCCCACGGCTGGATGAGGATGGTGCGCGCGTCCGAAATGGAGATGCCGGCGACGGCCTTCAGCGGCTGGCGCTGGCCGTAGGCTTCCACTTCCACGTGTTCGACCAGCGCCGCGCTCGCGCGGCCGGTCTGCAGCTTCGAGAACTCACCCTGCAAGTGCGCGAGCACTTTGTCGACGGCGGAGTGGAAACCGGCAATCTTTGGATCCATAGGAGGGAATGGAAAATGTAGAATGTAGAATGTAGAATGTAGAACGAATGAACTATGAGGATCGTACGAGAGTGCCGATCTTCTCACCGCGCGCGGCCTTGAGCAAGGCGCCCGGCTGGTTGAAGTTGAACACGACGATCGGCAGGTTCTGCTCCTGGCACAGGCTGAAGGCCGCCTGGTCCATCACCGCCAGATGCTTCTCCAGTGCATCCTGGTACGTGAGCGTCTCGAGCTTCACCGCGTCCGCGTGGAGATTGGGATCCCTGTCGTACACGCCGTCGACGTTCGTCGCCTTCAGCAGAACGTCGCACGAGAGCTCCAGCGCGCGGAGGGCCGCGGCGCTGTCGGTGGTGAAGTACGGGTTGCCGGTGCCGCCGCCGCAGATGACGATGCGCTTCTTCTCCAGATGCCGCAGCGCGCGCCGCTTGATGAACGGCTCGGCCAGCTGGGGAATGTCGATGGCCGACAGCACGCGCGATTCCAAGCTGCGCGCCTCGAGCGCCGATTGCAATCCCACGCTGTTCATCACCGTCGCAAGCATGCCCATGGCGTCGCTCGCCGTCCTTTCGATGCCGCTCTCCTTCGTGTCGCGGTAGCGCCAGATGTTCCCGCCACCCACCACGATGACGATCTCCACGTCCATCGCCGCGACCTCGGCGATCTGCGCCGCGATGTGCTCGAGCGTGGGCCGGTCGATGCCGTAGTCGTGCTCGCCGGCGAAGACTTCGCCGGAGAGCTTGAGCATGATGCGCTTGTACGTCATGTGCTGGGTGGAGAGGAATCGCGGGGAGGGTCGGGAGGAGCATACTGCTGACGTTGGGCTTTGCCCATCCTGTCTTTTCGGACGTCTCCGCGGATCTGCCGCGCCAATGCCGCAATGGCTCGCACGATCTGCCGCCACGTGTCGCGCAGCGACGCCTCGCCTCGCGAGAGCGGGCCGGCGAACGGCACCTCCTTCCACTCGCCTTGGGCCGCCGCCAGAAACCCCAGTGCCATGCCGGCGAGGACGATCAGCTCCAGCAGACGGCCGACCCACGGGATGAACCACACGACGATGGACACGGCGAACAAGACCATCGCCTGCCTGCTGTGGAAGCGGATAAAAGGAGAATCTCGGCGTAAAATGTACACGACCACCGAGAGAACCGATACGTAGCTCAGGGCCGCCAGATCCTTGTTCAGCCGCACGTCCTCCGCTCGGCTGAGCAACGTGGGAACGACGGTCGGTCCCTTCGCCGGCTCCCGATGCTGCTCAATCGACGTTTCTGTAGTCATTTCCGAAAAATGCTATCAGAACTCGATAGGTCGAACCACTCCGAATCAAGGGTGGCTGTAGGGTGCCCTTCATAATTCATGATTCTTAATTCATACTTCTTTCCGGGCCCCGGTAGCTCAGGTGGATAGAGCGGTAGCCTTCTAAGC
>CAZTYD010000076.1:0-5246 GCA_964618035.1 uncultured Candidatus Peribacteria bacterium | reverse complement strand
GAATTCTTCATAGTTGCTTAGATTAGAAATTGTTGCCTTATTATAAATAAAAACGCAAAGATGTCAACGCAAAAAGCAACTGTATAATGAAAGCATGCACGCAGAAAATTCTCCACGACCAAAATCCCAAACGCAATCTCTGTTGCTTGAGTTGATGAGAACGGCGCAATACGCGGATGTCGAGCAGAACAAAGAAGATCAGTTGCTCGCTTTCGTCAGGGAAACTGATGCTCCTCCACCTTTTTCTGCCGCATCGCATCGACGGAGCGATCATCCCATTACAATTGAATTCACTCCGCAGAAGATCAACATTCCCGAACCGGAAGCATTCCTCATCGCTTCCACGGTCTGCCTGGTACACACCCCGCTGATCAGTAAGCTCTACCTGCTCAAGAACGGCGAATGGCAGGCATATGCGATTGAGCCCCTCATGGCAAAAATCATCGAACACCTGTTCCGCTGGAGCGCGTGGCCGGCAAACAGGCGCGGCAGGAAGGTAAGTGAGATGCGGAATCTCTGCGGAGCAAAAAGCACACGCTCGGCTGACAGTACGATCTCTTCTCGAGTTAAACGCATCGAGGAATTTTGTGAGAAGCACAACATTCCGCCGCTGATTGTGCAGGGAGAGGGAAAGCGATGGTATTTCAACAAATTTTAGAACTGTTAACCGCCGCGTTAACCACGTCCGCCCGACGAGCCCCTGAGAGCAACGTTCGTTCGAGGATTTTTATGCAGTGGAGATGAAAAATCGGCTTCAATATGCAGAATTTCAGAGTTCCATAAAAATGGAATGCGTCTGACCCTTGACGTCGGACGGCAGTAAACAGCACCCCGCAGGCATCTATTTCTTTCCCTCATTTTTATGCCTGCACCCCCAAAACAGCAAAAGCCGTTCTCACAACCATCGTCCATGAAGATTGTCTGGGTGGATATCGACGATCTCCTGCCCGCTGCGTACAATCCACGGACGCATAGCGGGGAGGATGAGCTACACCTCACGGAAAGCATCACGAAGTTCGGAGCCGTCGAACCCATCCTCGCCAACTGCGCGAAAAACAGGCTCAATATCGTCATCAGCGGACATTTTCGGCTAAAGATTTACCGCAAGCTCGGTTACAAGAAAGTGCCCGTGGTCTACATCGACATTCCGGACATCGAACGTGAGAAGGAATTGAATCTGCGGATGAACCGCAACACCGGGGATTGGAACTGGGATCTTTTGAAAGAATATGATATCGGTTTCCTTGGGGACGTCGGTTTCAACGAAGCGGATCTCATCCGCATCTTCGACGACGTATCGGAAGCCGAGAATGACGATTTCAATGTCGATGAAGAGCTGGAGAAACTGACCGATCCCGTCACGAAGCTAGGCGACCTCCGGAGACTCGGCGACCATTTTCTCCTCTGCGCAGATGCAACGGATCCTGATGCGATGCGGCGGCTTGTAGGGAAGAACCGGATCAACGTGGTCTACCACGATCCCATCTTCAATATAGGGCATAGCTACGACCGCGGCGTCTCCGGCAAAAAGAAGAAAAAACGGTACGGCGGGACGACGGACGATAACAAGAGTGATGAAGACTACAGAAAGTTCCTCAAAGCGATTCTCGCAAACTCGCTCGCTGTCGCGAAACCCGACTGCCATGTCTTCTGCTATTCGGATCAGGCGTACACGGGCATGCTCCAGAGCCTCTACGCGGAGCTCGGTATCGACTTCAAACGGACGTGCCTCTGGATCAAAAACAATGCGAACATCACGCCTCAAATCGCGTTCTCGAAAATTTATGAATGCTGTCAGTACGGCGTGGTCGGCAGTCCCTATCTCTCCGACAGAGCGCAGAATTTCACGGAGATCCTGAACAAGGAAGTGGGCACGGGAAACAGGACCATCGATGACATCCTGGACATCATCGACGTCTGGCTCTGCAAACGCCTGCCGAGTCAGGAATACCAGCATGCCGCTCAGAAGCCAGTCACGTTGCATGAGAAGCCTCTCCGTAGATGCACGCGGCCCGGCGATGCGGTATTGGACGCCTGCGCCGGCAGCGGATCGACCTTGATCGCGTGCGAGCAGATGAAGAGACGCGCCTTCGTGATGGATATCGAACCCCGGTTTTGCGACCTTATCATTCATCGTTGGGAAACGCTCACAGGACTCAAGTCTTCCCTCGTTGCCCATGAATAAGCAGACCATCAAGCGTGGCGATATACACGCATTGGGACCGCACAGGCTTGCATGCGGCGACTGCCGCGACAAAGCGCTCTTGGGCAAGCTCTTCGCCGACGAACGCTCATCCCTCATCCTGCTCGATCCTCCGTACGCGGTCGAATATGTGGAGGGCAAGGATAGCTTTACGAAGTCCAAGACAAAGCATGCGCCCATCGCCAACGATCACTTCCAGACGGACGAGCAATACCGCACCTTTACGAAGGCATGGCTCACTGCGGTGAAGCCGCACATCACAAAGAAGAACTCCTTGTACTGTTTCAATTCCGACAAGATGATCTTCGCGCTGCGCGAGGGCATGAGGGACGCCGGGTGGAAATTCTCGCAGCTCCTGATCTGGGCGAAGACGCAGGCCGTCATCGGAAGGCTTGACTACGCCGTTCAGCATGAACTTATCGCCTTCGGCTGGTGCGGCACACATCAGTTCATGAAATCCAAAGACAAAACGCTCATCGTGTATCCCAAACCGACGAAAAGTGTGCTGCACAGTACTATGAAACCTGTTGGACTCTTGCGCCGCCTGATTCTCAACAGTTCGCATATAGGCGATATCGTCTATGACGGCTTCCTCGGATCGGGTTCCACGCTCATCGCCGCAGAGGACACGGGCAGACGCTGCTTCGGCATAGAACTCTCGGTCGAATACTGCGAAACGATCATCACCAGATATGAAAAGCATACCGGTACCAAAGCCGTACTTCTTTCCCACGCGGACGATGGACAGTGAAGAAACGCTCACTCCGGCTTCTCAACCGGGCGATGCGGCCGCCCGCGCCACGACGATCGCCGAGAAGACGGCGCGGGACAAGACTGCGCTCATCGAGCAGCTCAGGAAGACCCCGGTCATCCAAATCGCCTGCGAAAAAGTCGGCATCAGCCGCATGACTTACTACAGGTGGCGAAAGGACGACGAGGAATTCACAAGCGCCGCGGACGAGTCGCTTGCGGAAGGCAAGTCGCTCGTGAACGACCTTGCGGAATCGCAGCTCCTCTCCGCGCTCAAGAGCGGCGACCCGTGGAGCATCCAGTACTGGCTCCGGCACCACCATCCCGAATATACGAACAAATTCGAAATCACGGCCAAAGACGAGCGGAACGCTCCGCTCACTCCCGAGCAGGAGGAACTCCTCAAGCAGGGTCTCCTCCGCTCCTCTTTACTTCCTTCCAACCCGAACGATGAACCCGCAGTCACCGAACAACATTCCGAAAGACCTGCTGCAACGCCTGATGCAGGACCACCACCTGCGCCGCCGCTTCGGATATGAGAGCCACGACTGGTTCTTCCATCTCTACTTCCCGCACTACACGGAGTACGACACGGCTCCGTTCCAGCACGAGATGTTGGGGCTCACCGAAGATGAGGACGTGAAGCGCCTCGTCATCCTCGCGTTCCGTGGATCGGCAAAATCCACGATCGTGAGCCTCTCTTACGTCCTCTGGTCGATCCTCGGCAAACCACAGAAGAAGTTCGTGCTCTTACTCGGCCAGACGCAGCCGCAGGCGCGGCAGCATCTCAAGAACATCAAGGACGAACTCGAGCGTAATCCGCTGCTCCGGCGTGACTTGGGACCCTTCGAAGAGCGTGAGGACGAATGGAACTCCTCCTCGCTCGTGATCCCGAAGTACGGCGCGAGGATCACCGCCGTCTCATGCGACACGAGCATGCGCGGCATCCGCCACGGGCCGCACCGACCGCAACTCATCGTGTGCGATGACCTGGAGAACCTCGACTCCGTCCGCACCCGCGAGAGCCGCGAACGGCTCTACCAGTGGGTCATGGGCGAAGTGATTCCGGCTGGAACAAAGGACACGAAGGCCGTGTTCATCGGTAACCTCCTCCATGAGGATTCGCTCCTCATGCGTCTGAAGACGACCATCGAAGAAGGAAAGGAATCGAGCAGCATCTTCCGGCACTATCCGCTGCTCGATGCGACCGACCGGTGCATCTGGCCGGGGAAGTTTCCGACGACTGCCGACGTGGAGCGGGAGCGCAAGCGCGTCGGCGACGAGATCGCGTGGTACCGGGAATATCTTCTGCGGATCGTGCCGACGGTGGATCAGGTTATCCGGCAGGAATGGATCCGGTTCTACGACAAAGCGCCGGATGAGAGCCACCCGCAGTTCCAGTTCGTCGCCTCGGGCGTCGATCTCGCGATCTCCCAGAGCGAGAGCGCCGATTATACCGCCATCGTGAGCGCGAAGATCGCGGGGTACGGGGAGAAGATGAAGATCTACATCCTGCCCAATCCCATCAACAAGCGGATGACGCACCTGCAGACGATCAACTGCGCCAACGACCTCGCGTTCTGTCTTGGGAAAGGCGACAAAGATGATCCTTACTTTTTCGTGGAGGAAGTCGGCTACCAGAAGGCATTCATCGAGCAGTTGCAGGAGAAGGACTGCCAGGTCTACGGCATCAAGACCCGGGCGCAGGACAAGCGAGCACGGTTGTCACTCTTCTCGCACCTCGTGGAATCGGGACAGGTGCTCTTTCCGAAAAAGGGCGCGGAGGCACTGATCCAGCAGCTCGTTCACTTCGGGACGGAACGGCACGACGACCTCGCGGATTCCTTCGCGCTGCTTCTCATGGGCGTCGTCGAGCACGCCTGCATCTGCCAGCCATGCTATCTGATCCGCTGCGGCGATGAAAGCTACTTCCGGCGCCTGAAGTACGGATACTAGGACGAAGATGCGAGAAAAGGGCTCCGTTCGGGGGCCTTTTTCAGCGTATTCAACGCTGTTTGCGCTGGCCTTTGCAGGGAGTTCGGGCATCCCTTGAGTATATCCCTTACCCCCATTTCTATGCCCACGGCTACACTTACACGAGGCTCCAGAGCGGAAGAATTTCAAGCGCCAGCGACAGTGCCGATCCGCTGGTGCCTGTACGCACGCAAGTCCAGCGAGGATGACGAACGGCAGGCGATGTCCATCGATTCGCAGATACAGGAGATGATGACGCTCGCAGCACGGGACAATATGCAGATCGTCGAGACGCGGCGCGAGAGCCATTCGGCGAAGG
>CAZTYD010000075.1:0-5247 GCA_964618035.1 uncultured Candidatus Peribacteria bacterium | reverse complement strand
TAGCCGGCGATGATGCCCTGTTGCTCCGTCTCGCTCTTGAGGCTGAAGTTCAGCGCCTCCACCTGCAGCACCGCGCGGTGGCCGCCGTTCTTCAGCAGCACCGTGTCGTTGCGGATCTCGCCGATGGGCAGGAACCGCTGCGTGGAGCTCAGGCTGCTCTTCTTGCGGTTGCGCACCGTGTCCTTGGCCTTTGGCAGGTCGTCGTGCTGGTCCATCAGGAGGTGTGCGGGAAGATGTCGCGAAATACCGAGAGATCCGAGAGCTGCGGGCTGCCGAGCGGTTTGTCGGTTTTGACGCGCGACGGATCGACGGGCAGCGGCAGGGGAGCGGAGCGATCGGCTTCGTCGAGCACCGTCACCTGCTCGGCTGAAGGAACGTCGTGATCGATGACGGCGGGAGCCGGCTCACGATCCGCTTCCGTCACCGCAATGCCGCGATCGAGCACGCCGCTCAGTTCCTCGATCTTCTTCTGCGTACGGGCTGTTTCGGGGTCGGCTTCCGCTGCGCGCTGCTGGTTCGCGAGCGCGGCCGTGCGGATGTGAATCGCCAGTCCGCGTCGCGGCGTGTACACGCGCTGCGCGGGCTTGTTCACCCGCTCGAGCAGGAGGAAGCAGATGCGCGCGAGCGTGAGGTCGTTCACCTTCACGAGCGCGAAGATGGCCGACAGGATCGCCGGCAGCCACACGAGCGTCGTCACAATCAGGTTCGGCGGTCCGTAGGATTTGGCGATGCTCGCGTACAGCGCGTAGCTGAATCCGCCACCCACCGCGATCATGATGATCTGCCGCAGCGTCAGCGGCCCGACGATGCGATCCTCGATGTACACGTTCTGCGGAATTTTGACGGGTTCGATGGGCATAAATCCTTATAGGATAGCAGAAAATGCGTGTTTTTTGAACTGCTGCCGACAGCGCAGACATTGCATTGAGTTGACAAAATAAATAAATTATATCTATGTAAATATATTAGACACCTACTTCATGAAGAAGAGCCGAGACGAAGAGGAGCGGCAGATGCGGAAGCTAGGTGCTGCCATGGATGCTGCCGGAAGCATCTTGCTCGAGGTTCCGCCCGTGGTTCTCCCTCAATTGCCGCTCCCTGAAGGAATCGTGTACTGAATGATGTGCGATTGTGCGGTGAAGTAGAGGTGGTTCCCCGAGAGAGCGAACCCTGACGTAATGCCGGGCTTGTAGGTCGCGGCAACGCGTAGGTCGTACGTCGACACGTCGATGGTGAAGATGCCGCCGGAGAACAGGCCGTAGACGAGGTTGTTCGGTCCCAGTGCGATGGAGTTGTTGAGCGGCGTGCCCGCGAAAGGACTGCTGCCGGTCTTCACGATCATCCGCTGCTCGGGATCGAACACGAAGAATGACGAACCGGCGAAGCCGATGATCTTGCCGTTTGGGAGCGTGAGCAGATCATTGATGCTCGCAGCGCCCGTCACGGGGATTGTATCAAACACCGTTTGCTTGGTGACGGGATCCCACAGGAACAGATGCGCGTCCTTGTCGGTCGGAACCGCTCCGCCCCCGCCGCCGATCGATGTGCCCCCCACGATCAACCCGTTCCAGGACGTCAGGGAGAAGACGCTCTGGTTCGGAACAACCGCGTATGCCCCCTTCATCGAACGCGTAGCGGGATCGACTTCCGTGAGGTAGCCGCCGAGCAAACCGTACCCGGGAATCGATCCGATATAGATGGAGTTTCCCGCCGCAATCATCGCCACTGGTCGCCATGTCGACGTGATGGCAGGCAGGGAGGGGACGCGGTAGGGATTGTCGTTCGGGCCGGTTCCCGGATGGTAGGGCAGTGCGGGATCGTACACCATTAACGGGGTCGCGCCGTATGATGCCAAGTAGAGATTGCTCCCATATGCCAGCAAGGAATACGTTTCGCCGCTTCCCAATGGCTGTTCCGCTGAGTCGATGCGCTCCATGCCGCGCAGCGCCGGATGTTTCCTCACCAAATACAGGGGCAGGACGGTACTGCCGTAGATTTTGCCGTCGGGACCCGAACCGATTCTAAAGAAGTTCATTCCCTTGCCCGGATAGGAGTACGGATGCGAAACGGTCTGTCCGGTGGACGGATTCTTCACGGTGATCTTGCCGCCTCGGACGCTCATTATTTGCCTGCCGTCATCCAGGATGTTATCCGCGGTGAAGCCGGCGAAGTTGGCCAGGGTATCGGGGACGGCGTCCCAGCCTTCCAGGCGCAGCCACTTCGCACTGGTGCCGTTGTTGATCTGCGCATAGACCTTCCCATCCAGAGCTTGCTTGACCGCGCTGACATTCCAGCCGGCATACTCCGCAGGAAGAATTTCGCGTTTCTCGCCCGTTGCAATCTCGTACGCGGCAATATTCTGATGCACCGTCATGATGCTCGTGTAGATGAATCCATCCGCGCTTGCACCGATGAAGCGCGCGTACATTTCGTGCGGGTCCATTCGTCCCAGGTCTTCAAGGACGTTGGTCGCAGGGTCGTAGCGAACGAGCTTGGCACTCGGGTATGTACAGCCGTAGATCTTATGGTCGCTTCCGGTGGCGAATTGCCATATGTACGACTCCGTGGAGCTGGGCCGGCCCACGAAACTCACTGATTTTTGAACGGGATCGATGCGGTAGATCGTTGCATTGTCTTCGGTGCCGACGTAGACGTTGTGATCCGAGCCGACGATCATCGCCCGGATGGTCGATGTCGATGGGATGGGGAAGACATCGTAGTCGCCGGTGTCCGGATCGATGCCGACGATCTCGGGCGCAGAGCCATAATAGGAATAACTGGCGTAGAAGCGCTGAGAACCGGGTATAGGGCCCGGGCCGACCAGTTGGCCGTAGATATCACTGACGTCGCTGTAGGATCCGAGATCACGGAAGGAGAGGGGATCGGTGGTACTCAGCCACGCCTCGTCTGTTTCCAGGGGAACCAGAACGTACAGTTGGTTGCTTTCCAGAGTGCCGGCGGGGGTAGTGCCATCCGTCGGATGAAATTGAATGCCCATCGCTGCCTCGAACGCGGTGAGTCTCGCCGCAAGTGCCGGGTCGTTCCATGCGTCAGGCGACGCGGCGAACTGGTCGAGAAATTTTCCCGCATTCTGCCTTTCGTATGTGGCGGATGCGTCGCTGTAGCGGTAGAGCATGTACGCTGCCGTCTTGCCGTCCGTAGCGCGCCGTATCGCGTCATCAAACGCCACTGGCGACAGTGTGTCCGGCGTGTAGAACAGGTACGCAGTGCCCGGCGAGAGCGATGAGCAATCCGTCAGTGGTTGCATCCGGATGACCGACATTTGGTTCTTTTGTCCTATGCCCTGCGGCGCAGTCGTACAGCGCGTTGCCGTTTTGAAGACGTCGGCCTGCGACAGAGCGGCAACGCCACCGGCAGCGCTCTTCACCTGGTAGAAGTACTGGGTGTCTGGCAGCAGGTTTGTCAGCAACTGAGCGTGGTCGGTGGCAAGGGTCGTGTCGTTGGGCGTGGCCATCCCGTAGGCGTCGGTGGTTCCATACACTACCTGTCCGTCCGTTGGGAGATCGGTCTGCCACGTGACGAGAGCGGTCGTCGGTGTGACGAACGTCACGGTGGGAAGTGAGATCACCGGAACGCAGCTTTCGCACGTCATGGTGAGTCCTTGCTGTACGCCGTTCAGGTATACGGCTAAGAGAATCAATTCCGTTATCACGAGCGTCGCGGGATGCCGGTACCAGTGTGTGGTGTGTGTGGAAGACATGAGAATGCCGTTGCGGCAATCAGCTTATTTTACCATGTTATCAAATGTATGGCAAAATAATCTAACGCAGCGCCTCCCAGGCTCATTTCCCAAAAAACCGAAGGGAACGCTTCGGTTTTGGGAATTCTCTGTACTGTCAGCGCGTCTTCGCTGACGATTTTGCCGTTCCTGCTGCCGTGTTCCCTTTTCCGCTGAGGCGCGGCTCCGGGTGCAATTGCCCGCGCGACGGGGCCGGCATCGCCCATTCGGGCAAGTTAGGCGTCTGCCAGTAGAACGGCTGATTGTCGATGCGGACGTAGTTCCAACCCGGTTGCCGATCCTTCGCGATGTTCACGAAGGTCTGCTCGAGGTTGTAGAGGTATCGCCCGATGCCCCACTGGACGGCCGCGCGCTTCATCGAATCCGAGAGGCCGCCTTTGATGCTCTCGATGTCGGTGTTCTCGGCGCCGTCCCACTTGGTGACCCACTCGTCACCCACATTGATGCTGATGCCGCACAGCACGCCGTGCTTGTCGCCCACGTGCCACTCGCGGTACTCGTTGCGCCAGTTGCCGGGGCCGACTACGTCGTCGAGGCGCTGCTGGATGGCACGGTTGGTGAGGTAGGCGAGCGCGGTGGCGTAGGGGAGGCCGCGCTCGGATTTTCCGGCGCGTCCCACGCGCCACTCGATGTCTCGGGGGTCGAATTTCGCCTGCAAGGCGAGGAGATTGGTTGCCATAAGGAAAAGTGGTAAATGGAAGTGAAGGAGGTGTCATGACGAAGGGAAGTGTACAAGAGTACACCTGGGAGGGGAAGGATTATGTGGAGTTTTTTCGAGGGCAGGAAAGGGGAGGAATGGCAGGAAAGGCAGGAAGGTGAGAGGTTCTTTGGAGTCAGAACCTTCCTGCCTTTCCTGCCCTCATTGCCTTTTCTGCCTTCACGCTGCGGTGACTTCCTGCTCCTGCTTCTTCATCGCCTGGAGCAAGGGTTTCTTTTCGCCCGGCAGGAAGTCGAGATCCTCCTTGCCCTTCTTCACGACCCTGATGGTGTCGCCGTCGTGGAAGATGCCGCGGAGGATGTGCTCGGCGATCTCGGACTCGATGCGGTCTTGGATCACGCGGCGGACGGGGCGCGCGCCGTACTCCGGGTCGAACCCGGCTTCGGCCAGCAGGTTCACGGCTTTCTGGTCGATCTCGATGTTGTAGCCCTGGTCGCGCAGCCGGTCGGTCAGCTTATCGAGGTGGATCTTCACGATCTTGCGGATGTGCTGCTGGTTGAGCGCGTTGAACACGATGATGTGGTCGATGCGGTTGAGGAACTCGGGGCGCAGGTTGTCCTTCAGCTCGCCGATGACCTCCTCGCACTTCTCCTCGTACGCCTTCTCCTCGTCCTGGGCCTCTTCCTCCAGCTTGAACCCGATCTTCGCGGCCTGCTTCGTCAGCTTCTCGGCGCCGATGTTGCTGGTCATCACGATGATCGTGTTGCGGAAATCGACTTGCTTGCCGGTGCCGTCGGTCAGCTGGCCGTCTTCTAAAATCTGGAGGAGG
>CAZTYD010000074.1:0-5316 GCA_964618035.1 uncultured Candidatus Peribacteria bacterium | reverse complement strand
ATGTGCATGAGCGTCGATTTGCCGGACCCGGAAGGGCCCATGATGGACACGAACTCGCCCTTGTCGATCTTCAGGTTCACGTCGAACAGCACCGGCGTCTCGATGTCGTCGTTGTAGTACGACTTGCACAGGTCGCGCGTTTCCATCAATGGCGTGGGTGCGGAGGTGGACATAGGAGGATTGGTGGATCGGGTCGCGTAGAGACGCCAGTGTATGGTGAGCTTGTCGAACCAGGGCGTCTCTACGGGCGGCCCGTTATTTCTTTTCGAGGACGACGACCTTCTCCCCTCGCTTCAATCCGGACACGATCTCGACGTTGCCGTTGGCTCCTTCGATGCCGGTCTCGACGTAGCGGTCCTCCAAGGTGCCGTCGCTCTTCACGACGCGCACGAGCTTCTTGCCGTCCGCGTCCTGCAGTACCGCGCGCAGCGGCACGCTCAGCACGCCCGTCCGGCTGGCGGAGACGATCTCGGCGTCGCCAGTCATGCCGATCTTGATCTCCGGGTGCGGGTAGACGAAATCGAGCTTCACCTTGTACTTGTTCACGCCCGAGACCTCGGTGGGCCCCGACGCGATCTCGCTCACGCGCAGCTGGAAGTGCTTGTCTCGGAACGCGTCGAGTTCGACGGAGCCCGTCTGGCTCAGGGAAACCTTGGGAATATCGACCTCCGAGACGTACATCTCGATGCGGTACGGACTCGTGCCGAGCAGCGTGATGGCGGGCCCGAGCGGGCTCGCCTCGCCCGGCTTGATATCGACTTTCGTGATGACGCCGCCGACAGGCGCGGTGATGACCGTGTCGCCGTAGTCGGCTGCCGCCCGCGCGAGCGACGCCTGCGCCGAGCGCACGCGGGCCAGTGCCGCGTCGATGTCGGTTTGGCGCGCCCCGGCCTTCTTGAGATTCAGCTGGGCTTCGTCGATTTCGAGCGACGTCTGGTACGTCTGAATATCGGCCTGCGCTTTCTCCATCGCCCCCTGCGACGTCGTGATGTTCGCCTCCTCCGTCGCGATGCGCGTCTGGTACGTGGCCGACGCATCCTGCAGCGACTTCACGCCGGTATCGATGTCGGTGATCGTCGCGAGGATGGTGTTGCGCTCGGACGCCAGCGACGCCTTGAGCGTCTCGCGGTCGCTGCTGGTGAAGTAACTCGTCTCGGGCACGTTCGACACCACTTGGTACGCGGCGTCCATGACGCTCGAAGCCTCCGTCACAGCCGCGCGGACCATGGCGAGGAGCTGCAGCGCCCCCTGGTAATCGTTGGGAATCTGCTGCTTGCGGATGGCCGCAAGCGCGTCCTTTGCCTGCTGCTCCTGCTTTTTGAGAGCATCGTACTGGCCCGGGTTGTCCTTGATGACCGCGTCGTTGACGTCGCTGCGGCTGAACACGTCGTCGATCACCGCCACCGACTGCTCGGCGCGCGTGAGCTTCTGGTTGCCAAGGCTGACCGCGAGCGCCACCTGTCCGCCGAGGGCGGTGCTGGATTCCGATTTGAGCGCCGTCAGGCGATCCTGCGCGCTCTTCAAATTCTGTTCTGCCACGGAGAGCGACGCTTTGGCGGCGTTGAGGAGCGCCCGCTTGTTCTCGACGGTCGCAGCCGTAATGGCGATATCTTCGGGGCGGGCGCCCTCGCGGAGGGCCTGCAGGTTGGCCTGCGCCTCGCGCACCGAGGCCGCCGCGACAGCGACGCCCGCGCCGAGATTCCCGGCCTTCAGCGCGGCGAGGCGCTGCCCGGCGGACACGCGGTCGCCCTCCTTCACGTACACCTGCGCGACAATGCCAGCCGACTTGAATTGCAGGTCCAGATTGCGATCCGAGGTGACGGTGCCCACGGCTTCCACCGTCTGCGTCAAATCTCCCTGTTCGACGGTCGCCGTGACGTACTGCGTCTTCTTCGGCGCCGTGGCCGCGCGCACGCCGAGGACGAGCGGCACGAGGATGACAACGGCGAGGAGCGTCTTCCACTTATGCGCCCAGAGGAGGGAGGCCGTGCGCTTGGGAATCGAGGCGATGTTCATACCAGAATGAGGAACAAAAACAGAAAGTGTTAGAGGGTAGCGGTTTTCTTGGCGCTGTCGAGGAGCTTCTGCAGCAGGCGGACGAATTCTTTACGCTCCGGTTCAGGCAGAAGTTCAAGCATTTGCCGGAAGGCCAGCCGGCGCGAATCCATCTGCTCCCGCAGGAGCAATTGGCCCGCCGGCGTCACGCGGAGCCGCACGAGTTTACGGTTCTCCGGATCCGTCGCCCGCTCGAGCAATCCCATCTTCACCAGGCGCGCAACGAAAGACGTTGCCGAGGGCGATGCGACCTTCATGAACTTCGCGATCTCCGTCATCGTAATTCCCTCGTGCTTCTGGATCATCGCCAGCACGTGCAGCTGCAGCATGTTGCAGTGCTCTTCGTCGTGGTGCGCCATGATCCGCTGGCGCAGCATGCGCGTCAGCTCGAACACCAGGCCCATCGCCTCTCCCACAAGATCGTTCGTCGGCGCGGTACTCATATAAATTTTAGGGAGCTTAATTGTTAGATAGACTAATTATATGTTTTAGTGTTTCTATAGTCAATAGAATTACACCGAAAGAATGAGTATTCCTTCAGGCACAAAGACGCATTCCCTCGCCGTTTCTTACATTAATTTGCATTCTTGAGCTGTTCCAGCGCCTCCCGCACCACCTCTCGCGACGGTCGCAGGCGAATGCCTTCCGCTGCCGCTTTCGCCGGCGAGAGAATGCAGTTGCTTCTCCCCGCCTTCACTACTTCGCTCAGGTGATCGACGGTCAGCCGCTCGAACACGTGGCTCGGCTCGACGATGTCCCGGTACATCTCCATGATCTCGTACGGCGAGATGCCCTCCGGATTCACGATGTTGTACGTGCCCGTCTTCCCCTTCTGAATGAGAGACGCAACCGCGTCGAGGAACTCCGGAATGTAGGTGAGGGAGTTCGGCTGATCCAGCACGCGGGTGTATCCGCGCAGTTTGGTGAGCAGATTCCTCGGATCGCTCGACCCGTCGAACGGCATGCGCAAACGGATGTTGAGCACCGGAAATTCCTGCAGCATCTGGTCGCTCCACAATTTGGTGCGCGAGTAGAAGCTGCCGTCGTAGTTGGGAGCGTCCTCTTCGTTCCACCCGCGTCCGCCTTTGTCGCCCTGGTAAATACACCCCGAGCCGATATGGACGAGGCGAATGCTCCTCTTGAGTGTTTCCTCAAGCAGGACGAGCGGGCCCGTAACATTGCTGTGGATGGTCTCGAGCTTGTGGTCTTCGCACCAGTCGACGTTCGGCCGGCCGGTCTTGCCGGCGGTATTGAGGACAACATCAGGCTTCTCCGCTTCCAGAAGGGCTGAAATTGATTGCTGATCAGCAATATCAACCGACGGAACCAATGCGGACGGATAGCGGGCGGCGAACTGGCGGCCGAGATATCCCCTGCCGCCGAGGATGATGATCTTCATGCGACAATGATAGGAAAGAATGACCATCAGCGCCACTCTCATCCCCCACGCAAGAGACTCGACTGTCCCCGGCGTGACAGAGCGGGGCGGCGTACGGACTGACGAACGGACACAGGTGAAACTGGCATTCCGCTGCCACGAGGCGTGCGATATACTGGCGACCATGCCACGCAAGCGGAAGAAGGCGCTGACCCACGTGGTCCCGCCTTTAGAGCTGAAATCGTCGACGCGATCGGCCATCAGCGGCATCGCGTACCTGTGCTTGGGAGCGCTGCTCTTCCTGTCGCTGCAGCAACAGGCCGGCACGGTGGGCAACGTGATGGACGCCGTCCTCACGTTCTTCTTCGGGAAGTACGGCATGCTGTTCCCCTTCTTCCTCATCCTGTACGGGCTCGTGCACCTGTTCGCGCCGAACCGCGCGCACATCCGCAGCCGCTCCATCGGGCTCGTGCTGTGTCTCGTGTCGTTTTTGGGCATCATGCACATGTATGGGGCTGATCCCGCGAACACGCTCACCGACATCGGCGCGCGGCGCGACGAGCTGGCCGGCGCGGTGGGCTTCGCGATGAGCGTCCCGTTCGTCGTGTACTTCAGCATTCCCGTCGGCTTCATCATCCTGGGCGCGGCGCTGGTCATCGGGTTGCTCGTGTCGTTCGAGCCGGATGTCGGGCACATGATCCGCATGATCCGCGGCATCCTGCTGCCGCAGCGGGCGTCTCGCGCGAAGAGGACGCGAGCGGCAGCCGTGCAGACGGCGGACGAGGAGGAGGAAGCGGAAGAGGAGCAGGACGAGGAGGAAGATGACGATCTCATCGAGCAGGACGGCGATTCGCCGGAGCTGAACATCGTCCGGCCGAACTTCGCGCGGGCGCACGTAGGCGAGAAGGGCAAACAGAAACTGAAAGTGAAAGCCGCCGACAAGCTGGAGATGAAGGACACGCGCTACGAGGAGTGGACGTTCCCGACCTTCGACCTGCTTGAGGACGCGCAGACCACGCTCGCCATCGACGACAAGGAGCTCAAGCGCCAGGCGAAGCTGATCGAGGAGAAGCTCGATGAGTTCGGCATCGACGTGACGGTGCGCGACGCGCGGCCCGGCCCGACCGTCACGCAGTTCACCCTGCAGCCGGCCGAGGGCGTGAAGCTCTCGAAGATCGGCAGCCTGAAAGACGATCTTGCCCTCGCGCTCGCCGCGCAGAGCCTGCGCATCGAGGCGCCCATCCCCGGCAAGTCGCTCGTGGGCATCGAGATGCCGAACGCGCAGCGCACCACCGTGCATCTGCGCGAGATTTTGGACAGCCCCGTGTTCGTGCAGAGCCAGTCCTCGCTCTCGCTGCCGCTCGGCCGCGACGTGTCGGGCGAGGCCGTGGTGGCGAACCTCGAGACGATGCCGCACCTGCTCATCGCGGGCGCGACGGGTTCGGGCAAATCGGTCGGGATGAACACGTTCCTCATCGCGATGCTCTTCCAGAACGCCCCCCACGAGCTCAAGTTCATCCTCATCGACCCGAAGCGCGTGGAGCTCATGCCGTACGACGGCATACCGCACCTGCTCACGCCCGTCATCACCGAAGCCGAGAAGGCGCTGCAGGCGCTGCGCTGGGCGGTGGCGGAGATGGGACGGCGCCTGCACCGCTTCTCCGAGCAGGGCGCGCGCAACTTGGACGAGTTCAACGAGAAGCAGAAGAATGAAGAAGACATGCTCCCGCGCATCGTCATCGTCATCGACGAGCTCGCCGACCTCATGATGCGCCAGTACCGGAAAGACACCGAGACGATGATCGCGCGCATCGCGCAGATGGCGCGCGCCGTGGGCATGCACCTCATCATCGCCACCCAGCGCCCGAGCGTGGATGTCATCA
>CAZTYD010000073.1:0-5369 GCA_964618035.1 uncultured Candidatus Peribacteria bacterium | reverse complement strand
GCGTAACGAATGCGCTGCGCGCCGCAGTGAAAGATGACACGGCATCGATGACGATGGAGCCGGCCGACGAGTGGCCGGAGCCGACAGTGCCGGAGGATATCCAACACGGAATTGCCTCTGTTCCCGAAGCGCGGAAGATGTGGACGGCCATCACGCCTGCCGCGCGCTGGGATTGGATCCGCTGGATCCGCGCGACCGCCAACGCGGACACGCGCAAGAAGCGCATCAAAGTTGCGTGCTCCAAGATGAAAGCCGGCGAGCGGCGGCCGTGCTGCTTCAATCGGAACATGTGTACGGAGCCGGCGGTGTCGAAGAGTGGCGTATTATTGGAGCCGGAGACCAAGTAAGATGCTCAGTACTGGCCTTCCTCTCATTCTTCCCCCACCCCCATGGACTTCTCGTCCCTCAATTACCTCGCCATCCTCGTCGCCGCCGTAGCGGCGTTCTTCGTCGGGTTCCTGTGGCACGGGCCGCTCTTCGGCAAACAGTGGTTGAAAATGATGAACATCCCGCAGGCGGAAGTGGACGCCGCGCGCGCCAAGGGCATGGGAGCCATGCTGCCCATGATGATCGGCGCGTTCGTGCAGCAGGTGATCGTCGCGTTCGTCACCGCGTACCTGGCCAGCGCGCTCGGCGTGACGGATGCCGCGGGTGCCGTCATGCTCGCCATCCTGCTGTGGTTCGGCTACATCGCCACCACGCTGCTCAACGGCGTGCTCTGGGAGAAACGATCCATGAACTTGTACGTCTTCAACATCGCCTACCACCTGGTCGCGCTCGTCGTGATCGCGCTGATCGTGGCGCTGTGGAAGTGATTTCCTCCCTCCCTTCCGATGCAGACCATCACCCCGTGTCTCTGGTTCGACACGCAGGCCGACGAGGCCGCGACGTTCTACGCGTCGCTCTTCAAGAATTCCTCCGTCGGCGACAGGACGCACTACGACGCCGCATCGGCCAAGGTCTCCGGCCAGAAGGAAGGCAGCGTGCTGACGGTGGGCTTCCGCCTGTGCGGCATGGAGTTCGTCGCCCTCAACGGCGGGCCCCAGTTCCAGTTCACGCCGGCGATCTCGTTCATGGTGAGCTGCGAGACCGCAGAGGAGATCGACGCGCTGTGGGCCGCGCTCGCGCGGGATGCCAAGCAGGTGCTGATGGCGTACGGCGAGTACCCATGGTCGTCGAAGTACGGCTGGCTGGTGGACACGTACGGCGTGTCGTGGCAGCTGATGCTCGGCGGAAAGCCGCAGAGCATCGCGACGGCGCTCCTGTTCACGGGCGACCAGTACGGCAAGGCCGAGGAGGCGATGACCTTCTGGACATCGCTGTTCCCGGATGCGGGCATCGATGCCATGCAGCGCCGCGCTGCATCCGCCGGTGGAGAGAAAGAAGGAACGGTGGAATACGCCGCATTCACGCTGTGCGGCCAACCCTTCAACGCGATGGAGAGCCAAGGGCACGCGTTCACGTTCAGCCTGGCGACGTCGTTCACGGTGAACTGCGAGACGCAGGAGGAGGTGGACACGTACTGGCAGGCGCTCTCGGCCGTGCCGCAGGCGGAACAGTGCGGCTGGCTGCAGGACAAGTACGGCGTCTCGTGGCAGATCGTCCCGACGGTGATGCAGAAGATGCTCACGGACCCCGACCCCGCGAAGGCACAGCGCGCGATGGGCGCGATGCTGCAGATGAAGAAACTCGACATCGCCGCACTGCGGAAGGCGTACGAGGGGTGACGAGGAGGCAGACGATCACGACTTCTCCAGCGCGTCGCAGTACACGCGCATCGCGTCGCGCATGAACTCCGGCAGACGCGCATCGTACTTCTCGAAATACGCGCGGAAGCGCGGATCGTCCACGTACATCTGACCGAGGCCGCGGTACATCTCGAACGATGGATCGTAGAACGTGCGCAAACTCTCGTAGTGCCGCGCGATCAATTCCTGCGTCTGCTCGCTCGCGGGGCCGCTCTCGATGCTCGCGGCGATCTCCTTCATGAGTGCGTCGCCCTCTCTGGCGATGCGCTTGAAGTCGTCTTTGGTCAGGTGCTTCGTCCGCTCTACCGACTGCTTGTACGCCTCGGTGTTCCCCCACCGCTCCTCCGCCTCCCGCGCGTACTCCTTCTCGTGCTTCTCCATGTGCTCCTCGAAGAACGCGTCGAAGAGTTCCTCGTCGGTCATCTCGCGTTCGCCGGCGACTTTCGCCAGCGTTTTGTCGATGGTCACGATCAGCCCCGCCAAACGCTCGCGCTTCAGTTCCATTTTCACGCGGTGCTCCTTGAGCGCCTTCGCGACGTCGAAATCCGGCTGCGCGAGGATGGCGGCGATCTCCTCGAGCGGCAGCTCCAGCTCGCGGAAGAAGAGGATCTGCTGCAGGCGCAGCAACTCCGGCTCGCCGTACAGGCGGTAGCCGTTGGCGCCGCGGGCGGGCGAGAGCAGCTTGATCTCGTCGTAGTGGTGCAGCGTGCGCACGCTGATGCCGGCGAGGGTGGCGAGCTGGTGGACGGTGTAGGGCATGGAAGAATGAGGAATCAGGTATGAAGAATGATGCGAGGCTACAGGCTCACGGAGCGTGATGGTCAAGGAGAAAATGTACGTGGTGTTAGTCGGCCGTGGCCATCACGGCGACGCACTGCGCGTCGATGCAGCGGCATGTATTCGGATCGCTCGCCGCGTAGCCGCCGCAGTCGCAGTCGGCGTCCCGCGTGCAGGAGGCCTTGCTGCCGCGGCTGAGAGCGGGGTTCGGATCGTGCGCTGACATCGGGCACACGACGGCGCAGCTGCCGTCGACGCACATCGATGCGAATGGGCAGTTGGAGCGGACGAGGTAGCCCATGGGCGTCTTGCATTCCGCGTGCGAGCCACAGGCGGCACCGACGTTGCCGGACGTCTCGTCGGGCGGAGGCGGAGGGAGAGAAGGGACTTCCGTCACCGCCTCGCAACGATGATTGCGGCACGCCACGCCCTCCGAGGCAACGCATGAGTACACGCATCGAGAATCAAATCCATCGACCAACGTGCGGATGCGGTCGGCTTCCTGCGCGTTCGCGTAGATGTAGCAGTCGAACGGGCACTTGCTGCCCACGAGCACGCAGTCGTTCTCCGTGTCGCAGGTGTTGGCTCGTGCGATGTCGTTCTTGATCCTCTGCTCCTGCGATACGCAGGCGACGCAGAGGACCGAGAGCGACAGGAGGGCGATGCGCGCATTCATGGGAGGGAGGGAAAGAAGCACTGCCCGCGCTCCGCGCGGGCAGCGATCGATGTCATTCCTGGACGCCGCTGCCGGTGGCGGCGCCGGTCGAGACGGGCGGGCCGTCCACGGCCGGCCCGCGCTCGAGCGGCATGGGCGGGCCGGGAAGCTGCTGGTCGAGCAGTTCCTTCGCCAGCGGCACCACCACGTTCGGCATGTAGAACGGCTGGTCGGACCCGTGCACCTCTTTGACGGGGAAGACGAGCGACGGGATGAGCAGCTCCTCGCCGCGGCCCTTGGCATCGGACCGGTAGTACACCGTGAACGAGACGGTCGGCTCACCCAGCACCACCGTCGCCTTCGTGATCGTCGCGCCGTGGGGCAGGCCCACGGGCGCCGGGTTCATGGCGGCGAGGTAGTCGGTGACGGTCTTGGGGTCGGTGACGGCCTCGTACGCCGACTTCAGGTACGTGCGGTCGGCAATGCCCCACACGTCCTGCACGCGCTTCTCCCTCACGTGCACGCCGATGCCGATGCCCATGGGCGCGCCGGTCTGGTCGTACACCGTCTGGCCGTCGATGACGAGCGGGAAGATGACGCGCTGTACTTCCGGCACGTACGCCTGATTTTTGTCGGCCGCACGCTCGTAGTCGCGCTTCCACATCTTGTCGACGACGGGTGCGCCGTAGTGCGAGAGATCGATGCCGTGCGCGGCGGCGAAGTCGCGGGCGATGGCGATGAGCGCGTCGTCGCCGGGAATCTGATCGACCGTCACGCGCTGCGCGTTCCAGCAGTCTTCCGTCCGGCACTGCGATTGCGGCCACTGGTCCCACTGCGCGTTGATGTTCACGGTGCCCTCGCGCAGGCTCACGGAAAGCTGGTAGCCGTAGGGCTTGTCTTGGGCGAACGTCATCGAATCGACGTTCATGCCGGCGAATGAATTCAGGTCGAGCGTGCCGATGTTCAGGCGCCCGGCGAGCGACGAGAGCGGCAGGAGCGCCGACGACGGATCGCGCTTGTAGACGTCGACCGTCTTCTCGGGCAAGTTCGCGATCGTCCCCTCGTAGCGGTACTCGTACTGCGTCATCACGAACGGCGGCAAGGCGATTTTCGCGTCGCCCGTCGCTTGGGGTCCTCCACCCCCGCCTCCCCCCTTACCCATCGCCACGCTGCTCCCCGCCACCGCGCCGCCGAGCGGCCCGAAGGCGCGGGGGGCGGCATCCTCCACGCGGTACGCGAAGAGCGACGATGTTCGATCGCCCGCCGGGAGTGCGGGCAAGCCGGGACGATTCACCGCGACGTACACGAGCGGCAGCACTACGGCGGCGGTGAGCGCGCCGCCGAACGCGTAGAGCCATTTGCTCCAACGCGCGGCGCGAGCCGGCGACGAGAGCGTGGCCGCCCGCTCGCGTAACCGCATGCGGAGCACGGCCACGAATTCCTGGCTCGGCGTCTGCGCCGGATCGTGCCGCAGCAACTGCTCCAGCAGCGGGATGAGGTCGGCTTCGTGATCCTTCAACGTCGGATCGATGTCGTAGAGTTCGGCGAGGAACGTCTGGATGGAAGGTTTCATAGTGAGAGTGTGGTAGGAAGCAGGAGCAGGAGCAGGAATGCCGGAAGATCCTTGCGCAGATCGGCCACTGCCCGCGAGAACAGTACCTTGCAGTTGCCTTCGGTCTTCCCGGTGATGTCGGCGATCTCCTTGTACGAGAGGCCTTCCCACACGCGCAGCATCACGATTTCGCGCTGCGCGGGCTTGAGCGCCTGGAGCGCCTTGTGCACCTTGGCGGCGTCGATGCTGCGCTCGGCGGCGAGGCTCGCGACCTCGTCGCTCGCGAGATCCCACACGTTCTCGATGTCCACCGTGCGCCGCGACGGATCGCGGTAGTGATCGATGAGGGCGTTGCGCGCGATGCGGTACAGCCACGCGCGCAGCTCGCCCTTGGCGGGATCGAAGGAGCGGATCTTCTCCAGCGCCTTCATGAACGTGATGCTCGTGATGTCCTCGGCCGCCTCGCGGTCGAGCGTGCGGCGCGAGAGGTACTTGTAGATGGCGTCGACGTGCCGCACGTACAGCGGATCGAAGTCGTCCAGACGTCCGGCTTGGCAGGCGGCGACGTGCGCGAGTTCGGCGGAATCCATGGGGAAGGAACGGGGAAGTAGGAGCCTACGCAGACTACTACGAACCG
>CAZTYD010000072.1:2547-5422 GCA_964618035.1 uncultured Candidatus Peribacteria bacterium | reverse complement strand
TTCCCTTGCCTTGCCAATTTTCGTTGTCTACACTCCCCCAGCTCTCATTGAGAGAGCGTAAATGCTCGTCATTCGTCTTCAGCGTACCGGCCGCGAGAACCTGCCCACCTACCGTGTGGTGGTGGCGGAGCATCAGAAGCCGGTGAAGGGCAAATTCCTCGAGATCGTGGGGCACTACCTGCCCGCGCGCGATCCGGTGGTGTTCGAGCACGACGACGCGAAGATCCAGGAGTGGATCAAGAAAGGCGCCATCCCCAGCGATACGGTGGCCCGGTTGCTTCGCAAGAGCGGCATGAAGAACATGGACAAGTACATCCAGCGGTACGTCAAGCGCCGCAGCAAGAAGGCGCCGCCCGAAGAGGCGGCCCCGGCCGCCGCGCCCGCCGCAGAATCGGGTGACAACGCCGCCGCCTAACGGTATCCTGCCGCGCATGGATACGACTGCGACATCCCACGAACTGCCCGGTACGGCGTTCCTTCGCTTTGTCTTGGAATCCCTGGTCGAAGATCACGACCAGCTTTCCATCGAATCGACGCAGGACGATCTGGGCATCCTCCTCACCGTCCGCGTGAGCGAGCGCGACATGGGCAAGCTGATCGGCAAGAACGGTCAGACGGTCCAGGCGCTGCGCACGCTCTTGCGGATCATCGGCGGGAACCACTCGCTGCGGATCAACATGAAAATCCTCGAGCCCGCCGCCGCGGCGTGACCCTCTCCCCCTCACTCCCATGCTCCGCGATCTCCTCGAAAACGGCAATGTCATCGACATCGTTGCCACGTTCATCGCGCTGGCGCTCATCGTGGCGTCCATCCTCTGTTTGGTCTTCATCATCGTCGGCGGCATCACGTTCATCCTCTCGGCCGGCAACGAGGACAAGATCAAGAAGGCGGTCCACACCATCCGCTACGCCATCATCGGCCTCTTCGTCACCTTCGGCGCGTTCTTCCTCGTCAACTTCATCGCGCGCCTGCTCGACATCCCCTTCGATCTCAATTTCGGCACCATCGTGCAGCTGATGCAGGAGATCTTCGGCGCGCTGCGGGGGTGATATCTCACTAATTGACATGTAAACCCGCCACAAGGCGGGTTTTTCTGTATCGTCAGTCGACGGTTCCGTGTTGCTTCTCTATTATCTTTGCATTGGGCGCCTAGCTCAGTTGGTTAGAGCGACTCGCTTACACCGAGTAGGTCAGGGGTTCGAATCCCTTGGCGCCCACCAACCTTCGCTCGGCGAAGGTTGGTGGCAGTAGCTCCGGCATGTTCACCATATTTCTTTCCTCAGGGGCCGAGCTTCGGTTGGCAAGCCACCGGAGCGGAGGCTGGTTTTTAATAATCTTATGAATGCTATTCGGGGCCAATGGGAACGCTTGCGTTCTGGCACCAGGGCTGACAAACCCATTGAATCCTGCTCCAGTCTTCCCTACCATGTGTGCGTATGACTCCCATCCTCTGGATCCAAATCGTCGTCTCTCTGCTACTGTCGTTCAGCATTCTGCTGCAGCACCGCATGTCGGGGTTATCTTCCACCTTCGGAGGTTCCGGAGCCACATACGTGCAGCGCCGCGGCGCCGAGCGCGTCATCTTCCAAGCATCAATCGTCCTGAGTATCGTCTTCTTCGGGCTGGGGATCGTGGAGTGGTTCGTGCAATAACGAAAACCCAAGATTCTCCTTCTCACTTTAGTGTGGAGGTTTTTTTAATTGCATTCCTGCAGTCTTGCAGTCTTGCATTCTTTGTCCGTTGCTCCTGGACTCGTTTGTCCCCCTGAGTCTCTTTCCGCTACCATAGCCCAGATGTCTTTCCGCAAGCGCGCTTTCAAGATCCTGGGGGCGATGTCGCCGTGGGAACGCTACATGCTCTTGAGCTTGTCGGCGCTGTTCACGCTCAGCTTCGTCGGGCTGCTGCGGCTCTTCTACGTGCAGAACACCGTGTTCGTGCCCAAGCGCGGCGGCACGTACATCGAGGGGTCGGTGGGCATCCCCGGCCCGCTGAGCCCGTGGCTCACGGTGCAGAACGACGTGAACCGCGACATCGTGTCGCTCGTGTTCGCCGGGCTGCTGAAGTACGATCCGGCCACCAAGAAGATCGAAGACGACCTGGCGACGATGGACGTGTCGCCCGACGGCAAGACCTACACGCTGCGCCTGAAGGAACATCTCTTCTGGCAGGATACGACGGACGACGAGCCGCACCCGGTGACGGCGGATGACGTCGTCTTCACGTACCGCACGATCCAGCAGCCCGATTTTCCTAATCAGCTGCTGCAGCAGAACTTCCGTGGCGTCACCGTCGACAAGGTCGACGACCGCACGGTGCGGTTCAAACTGGCGGAGGCGTACAGCTTCTTCCCGAGCAATCTCACGCTGGGCTTGCTGCCGGAACGTTCGTTTAGGGGCGTGAACCTGGCGGATTTGGACCAGTTGGTGAGCTTGAGCGAGTCGCCGGTGGGGGCCGGGCCCTACAAGGTCAAGACGGTGGTCGAGACCGACCTCTCGACGGAGGTGACGCTCGAGCGCTTCCAGCGCACCATCCCGCCCCCCTACCAGCTTGATCGCATCGTGTTCCGCATTTTTCCGGATTATCCCACCCTGCTGTCGGATCTGCATAATTTGGACGGCATCCGCCTCGTCCCGCACGGGGAGCACGGCGAGGCATCCATCCCCAAGCGGTTCGTCGGCGTGAGTTACACGCTGCCGCAGTACGTGGCGCTGTTCTTCAACCTCGATCATCCCGCGTTGCAGGATCAGAAGCTCCGCCTCGGGCTCCAGCTCGGCACGAACAAGCAGGCCATCATCGATCGGATCGACGAGAAGAAGATCGTCGATACGCCCCTGCTCGAGATCAACCAGGAAGACTGGCACTACCATTACGACG
>CAZTYD010000072.1:0-2537 GCA_964618035.1 uncultured Candidatus Peribacteria bacterium | reverse complement strand
CAACGAGCTCTTCACGTCGGGCGTGGTGGCGGGGCTCGGCGACCTCTTCACGCTGCTCGCGATCACCGTGCTGATGGTGATGGTGGATTGGCGGATGGCGATCGCGGCGTACCTCGTGGTCCCGGGCATCCTGTACACGTCGCGGTGGTTCGTTCCCGAGCGGCTGCGATTGCAGAATCTGCTCGAGATGAAGGAGGCGAACGACGTGGGCGCGCTGCACATGCCGCCGGTGGTCTACCTGAGCACGGGGGCCGTGCTCACGCTCTCGGGTTCGTACGCGAACGGCATCGAGCGCGGATCGACGCTCAACGGCATCCGCCTGAGCGATAGCCCCACCAATACCGGCGCGTGGGTCGTGGCGATCCCCACCCGTCGCGGCACGGGGGCGCTCAAGCCCGGCCAGAACCTGCTCCGGCTCACGGCGTCGAACGGTAAAACCGTCGATTCCCTGTACGTGTATCGCGCGCCGGACGCCGAGACGTACGCCCGCGCCCTGGAGGAGCAGCAATTGGTCGGGCTCTTCCTGCGTTCCAAGGACGCGCAGCTGCCCGCCAGCGATCGCGTGACCACGCAGTCGATGTACCTCGACCGCGGCTTTCTGCGCCGGCGCGGGCCCAACGACCCCGTCAGCGTTCGCCGCAACGAGAAGGGGCAGCTGCTGACTTTGCGGCTGCTGACCAGTTCCGCTCCAGCCGTGTACCGCGAAGTGGCGCAGATGATCAAGGACCAGTGGCTGCAGCTGGGCGTGCAGGTCGAGATCGATATTCCCGACTCGCGCGACGCGTTCCAGGATAAGCTGCAGCGGCGCGATTACGACGTACTCCTCTTCGGCCAGTCGCTGCTCGACAATCTCGACAGTTATCCGTACTGGCATAGCAGCGGCAAGCAGAAAGTGACCGGCAACGAGAAGGAGCTGCGGAGCGATGCATATAACCTCTCGCAGTATTCCTCGTTCAAGGCCGATACCTTGCTCGAAACCATCCGCACGACCAACAAGGAAGACGAGCGTCAGAAGGCGCTACAGGGATTGCAGGAGCAGCTGAAGAACGACGTGCCGGCCGTGTTCCTCTACTCGCCGCTCTACACCTTCGCCTACCACCGCCGCATCCTGGGCGTGGAGCTCGGGTCGCTGTCGCTCCATTCCGATCGTTTCCTCACGCTCTACCGGTGGTACGTGAAGGAGCAGAGAGTGTTCCACGACGGGAAGAGCTGGTGGTCGTTCTTTGGGTGGCTCCCCTCACTCTTGTGAAGACTGCAAGATTGCAAGACTGCAAGATTGCAAGACTGCAAGATTGCAAACGAACATCCCAGAGCTCTTCCCTTGGATCTTCCTTGCAATCTTGCAATCTTGCAGTCTTGGGGCCTTTCTCCAGGGGTCTATGAACATACAAGATCTCAATCCCAGAACTACTATTCTACAACGTACCGTCTACCCTATCTCCGTTGACGGACAAGCCCGAGTGGCGTAAGCTGCTTGAGCTCTTTCCGTCGGAATACGCGAACCACGGACGAATTCATTCACTACCTCCCTTATGGAAGTTCTCCTGCTCGAGGACGTTAACGGCATCGGCAAGAAAAACGATCTTCTGGTCGTCGGCGATGGCTTTGCTCTCAACTGCCTCCTCCCCGCGCGCAAGGCGCTCGTGGCGACGCCCACCGTGCGCAAGCGCTACGCGGATCAGATCCGCAAGCGCGCCGAAGAGAAGGAGCGCGACCGCTCGCGCCAGGCGCAGGCCGCGTCTGCCCTCGCCGGCAAGTCGCTCACGTTCGCCCGCAAGGCGAGCAAGACGGGCAAGCTCTACGCCGCCATCACCGAGGAGCAGATCAGCGAGGCCTTCAAGACACAGCACGAGCTCGACATTTCCGCCGACGACATTCTGCTCGACCAGCACGTGAAGACGGTTGGCGCGTTCAGCTTCCAGGTGAAGATCGGATCGTCGCAGCAGACGGTGCAGGGCGAGGTGACGGCGGAGAAGTGAGTTTTTCTCGCTGAAGGATGCCGTTCATCGCGAACGTGAGAAAAATTTATTGATGGTCGTTTCTGTGAGGGGACACTATGGGCGTCATGTCGCTTGAACTCGCGCCACCACCTTCCCTCGATGTCGATCTATCGGCGCTTGTTGCCTCTGCACGGGAAGTTCGGACGCAGCAGATGCGAAGGGACATCAGCGCACTTCTTGGGAGTGGCGATCCAGATGATTATTCGGTTGCCGGTCAGATCGCTCGGCAATTGGGGGATCCAGACCTTCTCTGGCTCTGTTCGCAGGTGCCGAGTGGGCCGTTGCAGTATCAGTGGTAAAAGTGATATCGATTGTCAGCGCTCACTGGCGTCTTCGTCATGCATGCGTGTTCATCGTCGAAGATTTCCATGGGGCGCGGGGAAGTTATGGCCAGTCAAGCCGATGACGACATTCCCGCCGAGCGCACGGCGATGCAACAGTTGCAGGGGCAATGGTTATAGAGGTGTGGAGAGCCCGCCTTCGCTCCTATGGCTTGCCAACCGTAGCCAGGAGGTCGCACGAGAGAGGTCCACCTCC
>CAZTYD010000071.1:3602-5465 GCA_964618035.1 uncultured Candidatus Peribacteria bacterium | reverse complement strand
CATAAAAATCTACTTTTCCCCACTTAGTCTGTGATCCAGGTACATCTAGATTAGCTGTCGTGGATGTACCAATTATTTCATTCTGGCAGCCTTTTGAGGGAGAAAAGTGATAGAGAAGAATTAAGACATCTTTAGGGGATTGCTCAATAGTCGTTTTATCAAAATTCATAAACACAATTCCACCATCATCACGTTTAACAAAATCTGTAAATGGAATTGTGGTTTTGGCCGTAAAGTCACTCCATACACTTAATTCCTGTTGCCTATCTTTATGAACAGAAGAACATGCGCTTAATGCGAGGCAAGCAACCGAAACAAAAAAAATTATCAAGTTATTCATTGCTCAGGTAGAAAGTCCCAAATGCCATTAGAATTTTTAACCCATTTCTGCCGTTTACCGAACTGGTATAACCAAGTCTTGTTCTCTTGATCCCAAGCAAACCAAGTCCCAGTTCTAAGATCCATTGCTATTACCTGCATGTCCGCCAATGCTACATTTTCTTTCCATGCCT
This sequence comes from uncultured Candidatus Peribacteria bacterium, assembly GCA_964618035.1. Classification (GTDB taxonomy): domain Bacteria; phylum Patescibacteriota; class Gracilibacteria; order Peribacterales; family Peribacteraceae; genus JAQBQQ01. The sequence goes on along the minus strand of CAZTYD010000071.1, from coordinate 4,953 downwards.
TCCAAAAAGATGGCGTTGATCCATCGGCAGAATTGATTAGAGCCTCCCGATCATAGACTATTCTAGTCCCATCCGTAGGGACAAAACTCCCTACAATTGAATCCCACCGTACTACAAAACCCGAATTGTCCCACGCACTATTTGGATTCTGATCTGCACCAGCATCGAAGGCTCTAATCTCGAGTGCCAGCTGCTCGATGGTTTTCCGCATATCGACAGACTTCCAAGCGCCATCTTTGTACATGGAAACAACAAAATGCAGATGGGAACCGAACGCTTTATCACTGGTATAAAGAGGCTCGCTCGTATCTCTTACGCCATTTTTGTTCGCATCAGTATAAGTCTGTCCCGTGCCGCCAATTGTTCCCACTAGATCACCCCTCTTTATCGAATCTCCATTTCGAATTGTCTTAATATCCTTGCCAAATTTATCGCGAATGACGAATGAGCCATCACCCGATGGATTGGGATATATCAGCATGTGCAAGTACTCGCTCCTCCACTTGGTACCATCCGACAATGTATGCTCCACAACGACCGTGCCATACGTTTCTCCAATACTTACGACTGTACCATCGGCAACGGCATACACAGGCAGACCCCTGTCATTCTCTCCGGACGAGTAGTTAATGTCAGCAGCATAGAATTCATTTTTTCCATGGAAGCCCGAACCCAGTTCCCACCGCCAGCCACTGGAATTCCAACTTCCAAATGGCAGGGCAGGATCCTTTGTGGGAAAGTTCTGCATCACTTGATTCAGCAACTCATTCTCACGGGCGTGAATGATGGAATTTTCTTGGGTATCGCTTGGAGTGGTTGACAGATCTGTATCTCCTTTCAATTCCACAAAGAATGAGTCGGTGGTACGAAATCCATCCAATGGCTGACTATCATCAGCCGTGGCAAACAAGTTTATCTGAAATTTAAAGTTCCCTGATAGTGGCTTCATTTGTGTGAGCTTCAAGAATGAGGATAAAGGCACAGTCATAAATAATCCCGCTTCACCACTTTGAAATCGTGCGGCATCAGCATGTGCATTTATTTCTTGGCTAGATAATCTCCGTAATTCTAAGCGACCCAAGTTTACACCTTTTTCATCCAATAGATTTACTGAACCATGATCGTACAGCAAATTCTGGCCGTCTAATTTTGTCATCGCGATATCGAAGTGCAGATATACAGATCGATTTGAATCTGTGTAATAACCCGGTTTTACATACACACCTGCCACTGAACGCGCTGCATTCCAAGCAGTCGCAGAAGTGCTCGATCCATCCACGGCAACGATATCTCCATAACCGGCTCGTTGAAAGGCAGAGATAATTTTGCTGGAGAAGGTTCGCTGATCATA
>CAZTYD010000071.1:0-3592 GCA_964618035.1 uncultured Candidatus Peribacteria bacterium | reverse complement strand
ATAAATCGGCTCGTGAAACGCCTGTGAGCTTTTCAACTTTCATGCACATTTCCAATAATTTTAGCTTTGATTCGTTATAGGCATTGAACGCATTTTGATAGAAACCCGCCAAGATTCTCCCAGCGGGAGTATCTAAGCGAATATTGCGAGGGTTTGTACCGCCCACGGCAAATACGGGAGTTTTGATTGCAGTCCCGTTTGCATCCTTGGGAAATTGATACCATGCCATTACTTCCTTATAAATTTCCTGGGGCATCTTGTAATTTCCTCTCTTTTTTGCTCGAACAAATCGTGATCAATTAGCTCTTTAGGATTACCGCCTGCACCATCAGAGTTCATTGCAGCTTGTGCTCCCACCACCACCTCCCTCCACTCCGCCACCGCGCTGATGGGCAGGTGCGTCAGTTTGGTGTAGGCGCTCTTGCGGGCTTCCCAGTCGGCGGCATTGACCAGGGCGAGGGCGTCGCTCTTCATCTTTTCGTTCCCGGTGTAGTCGCCGATCTTGAAGTAGAGCCGCCCGAGGCGATCCGTCTCGTCTTTCGAAGGAACATCGTAGGAATCGCGCCAGACGAGATCGCCGGTGTCGGGATCGACCACGCGGATGGCGCCGCCGCGCGGCAGGTTGATGTGCGTGCAGTACTCGAAACTCCGGCCGTCGGCAGTCGACACTTTGAGCGTGATGATGTCGCCGGCCTGGTGCGTGGCGACGTTCGTGCGGAGCGCGACGCGCTGCAGCCCGCCGATCGTCCCCGTGTACGTCTTCTCCAGCAGATCCGCCGACGTGCCGGTTTGGCCCACGTGGACCTCGACGGTCATGGTCGTGGCCTGCAAGCCGCTGTTGCGGATCTCGAAGAGCCCGCTGAAGTTGCTTGGGCCGCCCACCTCGAACCGCCCGTCGCGCACGGTGAACGGGACCGTGGTCCAGCCTTCCTCGCTGGTCATCTGATTGCTCCACTGCAGGAAGTGCGCGTCGAGCGTCGGCTTCTGGGGCGGCATCACCGCCGATTCCTCAGCGCCGCTGGAGACGAAGGCGGGCATGTCGACCGGACCGCTGCCTGTCATCAGCAGCACCAGATGCTGCGGCGCACCGGGGTGCACGACGATGGATTGCGGGCTGATGATGGTGTAGAACGACGACGGTACTTCCTGCAGCCCTTGCGAAGCAGTGAGGTGGTTGATGTAGTACAGGCCGCGGATGCTCACCCCGCCGCTGCCCATGCCGCGCACCTCGATGCGACGGTACTTGGAGGTGTCGTTGTTCTCGATCCCTTCGAACAATCCGCCGTTCACCGTCACGCTCTGTCCGCCGTAGCGATAGAGCACGCCTTTGCTGCGCCCGACATCGATATAATTGTACCCACCGCGGTCCCACTCCGGCGCCGATGCGAGGCTGTAATGCAAATTGGTGCGGTTGCCGAGCGCCGGTGCCGGCGTCTCCACCAAGTTGCCGTTGCTCGTGGCGGAGACATCGCCCAGGTACAAACGAGCGGGCTTGATGGCATGCGTGAAGACGATGCTCGTGATGCCCGCGACATCTTGCAGGTCAAACGCGCCGTCTGCGCCGACGGTCACCGTCTGCACTTCGCGCTCGCCGCGGTAGACGTGGGCGACGACGGGATCGTTCGCGCCGTCGGAAGCGATGCGGCCCCGGACGCGCGTGACGCTCGTGTTCGCGTCGGCGAAATCCAGCGCCGCCGTCCCGTCGATGCGGCGCACGTCGGCCGTGTCCTGCCACGACGCATTCGGCACCACCTGCCGGGTGTCGATCGACTCGATGCCGTACGCGGCGCCGGCATCGGGATAGAGATCGATGCGCGTCACGCGCGCGTCCACGCGCACCGGGTTGCTCCCCTGCGTAGGATACATGCGCGCTTGTCCTTGCTCATCGTAAACGTACACGCGCGCCGATCCCTGCGGGCTCAGCTGCTTGAGCGTCACTTGCGATACGTAGCGCGGTGTGTTGTCCCAGAAAACCGATACGCGCGACTGTCCCATCTCGCCTGTTTTCACGGCTCCCGTCGCATCGGTGTAAGCGATGGTCGACACCACCGATCCATTTTTCTCCGCAATGTAGCGAAAAGGCGCCACGTTCCTGGATTCCCAGTTGCGAATGCCGTCGTCGGTTTCCACGGTGACGGTGCCGAACCCCGGGAGGTTCACCGAACGTCGTTTATCCCAGGTGACTTGATTATCTGCCAATCCCACTGCCGACTTGAGCGACGGAAGCACCGCGCCCTGCGCGTCGATGGCGCCCAGCATGCGTGCCGCGGCTGCGCCGGTGGTGAGTTGTAGATTCGCCTCGGCCATCAGCGCGCCGCGCAGAGCGAGGAGTTCGACGTCGCCGCCGATGTGCGGCAGTGCGAGTGCGAGCGACTGTCGGGCGGCATCGCCCGTGGGAATTCCCTGCAAACTCACCGCATCGGAATAATCGACGACCGTCTCGGCCGCCATGAGCGACTCCGCCTGCAGGAAGAGCGACTGATACTTCTGCGCCAGCAGCTCCTGCCGCTCGAGGAGCGTGTCGCTGAGCTCCGTGATCGCCGCCGCTTTCTCCTGCACCCCCTGCAGATCGGCCGCCACTTCGGCGCGCTTCGCCTGCTGGACGGCGAAATCCGTCGCCATGTTCAGCGCAAGTTGATCGACCACCGTCTCCTCTTGGTACGACGCGAGTGCGGCTTGCAGCGCATCGTCGGCTGCGAGATCCGCCGTAAACGCATCGCGTAGCACGGCAAGTTCCGCGGCCATACGGCGCACGCCGGCGATCTGCTGGAGAATGGCCGGCTGCGACGCGTACTTGCCTAACCGCGCATCGTCGGCAATCAACGGTACGCGGCTGAGCACGGAAGCGATGTCGGCCTGCAGCCCGTCGCGCTGCGCGCGCAAGCCATCGGCGGCTGTCTGCCGGATGAAACTGTCGTAATCGTCCGTGAGCGTGTTGGCGTAATCGACCGGCGGCGGCACGTACGGACCCATCGGCGGCAATGCCCCCCACTGCCCCGCCGGCACCGCCAACGCCTGGATCTTCGACGTGGCGTTGTTCCCGTAGGCATTGGCGATGAGCGTGTGGGTCTTGGGCGAGGCGATGAGGGGGTACGCCCAGCTGCCCACGTCGTAGGAATTGGAGAGCTTCTGGATGGCACCGCCCGTGGCCAGAGGCTTGAGATCGTAGGCGACGATGGCCCCGCGCATGTCAGCGACGTAGAGCGTGTTCCCGTCGTGGGAGTGGGTGATGTAGCCGATGGCATTGGCGTACTGCGCGCCATTGGCCGGGAAGACCTGGAGCGACACCACCTCGGCCCCCGTTTTGGCGTCGAGGAGCTTGAGGGAGCCGTTGTAGTCGCCCACCGCGATGTATTTTCCGTTGGGGTTGCTGTCGAAGGCGCTGTAGTCGAGGGCGGCCTGCTTCAGGAGCGTCTTCGCCTTCGTGGCCGGATCGTAGACGCTCAGGGTCTTGCCGCACTGCATAGCGAGCTTCCCGTCGGGCAGGAAGCTGTGCTCGGACTGGTAGCCGGGGATCTGCGTGACTACCCCCGTCTGCAGATCCAGGAGGACCGACTGTCCGTCGAGCGCGAGGGCGGCGCTCTTGCCGTCC
>CAZTYD010000070.1:0-5546 GCA_964618035.1 uncultured Candidatus Peribacteria bacterium | reverse complement strand
CATCGTCGACGAGGAGCAGCGTTTCGGCGTGAAGCAGAAGGAGCAGTTCAAGGAGATGCGCGCGTCCGTCGACATCCTCACGCTCACGGCGACGCCGATCCCGCGCACGCTCAATCTGGGCCTGCACAAACTGCGCGACATCACGACCATCACGACGCCGCCGCCGGGGCGCCTGCCCATCATCACCGAGGTGCGCAAGTACTCCGACGAGCTGGTGCGCCAGGCGATCCTCGCCGAGATCAAGCGGGGCGGGCAGTGCTTCGTGCTCCACAACCGCGTCGAGACCATCGACGCCTTCGCCGACAAGCTGCGCGCGATGATCCCGGAGGCGAGCTTCGTCGTGGGCCACGGCCAGCTGAAGCCCGAGACGCTCGAGAGCCGCATCGTGGCGTTCAAGGAAGGCAAGTACGACGTGCTCGTGAGCTCGACCATCATCGAGAACGGCATCGACCTGCCGCGCGCCAACACGCTCATCGTCAACGAGGCGGAGCGGTTCGGCCTGAGCCAGCTCTACCAGCTGCGCGGCCGGGTGGGGCGCTCGAAGATCCAGGCGTTCGCGTACTTCCTGTACCACACGCAGCGCCTGAAGGACGACGCGAAGAAGCGGCTGCGCGCCATCGTGGAGGCGTGCGAGCTGGGGTCGGGGTTCCAGGTGGCCATGCGCGACCTGGAGATCCGCGGCGCGGGCGAGATCCTCGGCGCGTCGCAATCCGGCACCATGCAGACCGTCGGCGTGAGCCACTACCTGCGCATGCTCAAGCAGGCGGTGGAGGAGCTGAAGGGCGGCAAGCGCGACGAGGTGGAGGCCGAGGTGGAAGTGGAAATCCAGCTGCCGGTGGAGGCGTTCATCCCGTCGTTCTACGTGCCGGACGACCAGGAGAAGATCTCGGTGTACCAGAAGCTGGCCGGTTCCGAAGACGATGCGATTTTGAGCGAGTTCGAAGCCGATCTGCGCGACGAGTACGGCGAGCCGCCCGAGCAGGTGAAGGATCTGTTCCGCATCCTGCGGCTGAAGATGGCGGCGCGGAAGGCGGGCGTGGTGCGCATCAAAATGGAAGACCGCGACGCAGGCGGCGAGATCGTGCTCACCCTGAGCCCGCGCGTGACGGCGCAGGAGATCATGCAGCTGCTGCGCGTGAATCCGCTGTGGAAGATCAGCGGCACCAGCCTGCGCATCGGTTTCCCCACCATCCAGAACAAAGCGAAGGGCAAGCACTGGCTGGAGGAACTGGCGGCGGAGATTCTCTGTCTGCGCCGCGAGAAGAAGGCGAAGAAGGAGAAGGTGGCGCAGTAGGAGGAGGAAAGTTGCGGTGAGACGAGGAGAAGAGGCCGGCTTCCGGGCACGTGGGGATTCTTCTGTATGCGGGATCTTCCGCCTGGGCTATTCCTCATCATCGATTTTTCTGTTATACTATGGAGAAACCCACATCCCCTATGCGCGTTCGATTCACCCCTCTTTCGTCGCCCGCCGTGCGCCAATTGCTTGGCGGCGCCGGCGGCGCGCTCGTCGCGCTGGCGGTGTACGGCGTGGCGCAGTTGTTCCCCGCGGCGCCGTCGCTGCACGCATCGGCGGAGAATCACGCCGCATCGCAGGCACAGATGCTCGACCGGATCGCCGCCACGACGCGGCGCCTGCTGGAAGAACAGGGCGTGCCGCTCGCGCAGGCATCGGAGGATGTCCGGTAGCAGTGGCGTCTCTTGTCCTCTATGCTGCGCCGGTGCAGTGGTTGCTCTTATCGACGGGGATCCCGCTGATTCTCTTCGCCGTGCTGGGGGCCGTCTTCGGCAGCTTCGGCAACGTGCTCATCTTCCGCCTGCCCGCGCAGCAATCCATCGGCGGGCGTTCGCACTGCCCGCACTGCGGCCGCACTTTGCGCGTGAGCGAGCTCATTCCAGTGCTGAGCTACGTCGCGCTGCGCGCACGCTGCGCGGGATGCCGCCAGCCCATTCACTGGCAGTATCCGCTCATCGAAGCGGTGAGCGCGCTTTTCTTCGTCTTTGCGCTGTTCCAGCTGCACTTCGCGCTCATTCCCGCTCTACTGCTCGCACTCGCGCTGTGGCTCCTGCTCCTCATAGCGATCATTGATGCGCGCACGTCGCTCATTCCGGATGCGCTGAGTTTCTCGCTCGTCCTCGTCGCGCTCGCGTATCAGGTTGCGACAGAGGGAAGCATCGATCTCACGGGCCTGCTCGTGTGCGGCGGGTTCTTCGCCGCGCAGTGGATCATCAGCCGCGGGCGGTGGGTGGGCAGCGGCGACATCCTGCTGGGCGGCGGCATCGGGCTCCTGGTCGGTTCGTGGCGCGGCGCGCTCATCGTGCTCTTCTTCGCGTACGTCATCGGCGCCGCCGTCGCATCCATCCTCCTCCTCAGCCGTCGCAAGACGATCGACCAGGCGCTGCCGTTCGGGCCCTTCCTCGTGATCGGCGGGTACGTCGCTGTGGTGTTTGGCGATTTCATTCGGACGAGTCTGTTTTTCTGAACATCAAGAAGAGAGGGACTCAACATCAAGGGATGGAGCCCCTCAGAATCCTTTGGTCTTGCGACCCGAATCCGGGTGTCCGCCCCGGATTCTCATTCCTAATGCCCGTACGAGCGGCAGGAGCGAGAATCCGGGAAGACAGGAATTGACAAAAGGATAGCATTATCGTAGTTGATTTCTTAGAAATGTCAACTATTTTGGACGCTTCCTGGGCCGTTGTTGAGCTCTGTGGGAAGCCATTTCCCTCATCCCGCGAACCGCGCATACTTTCCGCATGAAGACGGTTGCCCAGAACAGGCGCGCGCGGTTCGATTACGCCATCACCGACACGGTGGAGGCGGGCATCGTGCTGACGGGGCCGGAGGTGAAATCGGCGCGGTTGGGGAACGTGAATCTTGCCGGATCGTACCTATCGTTCCTCGGCGGCAAGCCGGTGCTGAAGAACGCCTCCATCGCGCCCTACTCCTACGCCGCGCACGACCCCGACTACCAGCCGGGCCGCGACCGCGTGCTACTTCTCCGCAAGGCGGAGTCGGATCGGCTGCAGGCCGCGGTGGCCGAGAAGGGTGTAACGGTGATTCCGCTGGAGGTGAAGGCGGGCAAGTACGTCAAAGTGGTGCTCGGTATCGGGCGCGGCCGCAAGACCATCGACAAGCGGCAGAGGATTCGCGAGCGGGAGACGGGGAGGAGGCTGAGGGAAGGACGGGAGATGTGAGGGAAATCAGGAATCGGAATGCGGAAGTCAGAAGTCAGAAGTCAGTGAACTGGTTCTGAAATGATGGTTTCTTTTGTTCAAGGCGCTCCCATTGTTCTGTATCCTTGCGGGGATGGCATTGCTCCCACCCCAGATTCAGAAGACGATCGAAGAATTCTCCAAGCTTCCCGGCATCGGGCCGAAGTCCGCCGAGCGGCTGACGTTCCATTTGCTGCGCAGTTCCAAGGCGTCGCCGGAGGGGCTGGGCCGCTCGCTGCTCGCGCTGAAGGAGCAACTGCAGTACTGCAAGGAATGCCAGATGGTGACGGTGGAGGACACGTGCGACGTGTGCCGCGACGCCGGACGCGATCGGAAGACGATCCTCGTCGTGGAGGATCCGCTCGACGTGCTCGCGTTCGAGAAATCCGGCTACAAGGGCGTGTACCACGTGCTCCACGGCGTGCTCTCGCCCATCGACGGCATGGGGCCGGAGCAACTGCGGCTGCGCGAGCTCGTCGACCGCGTGAAGGAGGGCGGCATCGACGAAGTGATCATCGCGACGAATCCGGATATCGAGGGCGAGGCGACGGCGACGTACCTGCGCAATCAGCTGCAGCAGCACGTCCCCAAAATCACGCGCCTGGCGCACGGGCTGCCGATGGGCGCGGACATTGAATTCGCGGATCAGACCACGCTGCGCGAGGCGATCGCGGGGCGGAGGAGTCTGTGATGGCACTTCTCTCGTGTACGAACACGTTGCCCGGTGTCATGGTTCGTCTCCGCTCACCATGACACCTCAATACCGCTCACCATGACATTTCCACGCGGCTAATCATGACACCTACACCACTTGATTTGTCATGATAGCCATCGTGCCGCTGGAAGCGATGGTATTGCCATTGAGTTCAGTGCCAGAACGCACGCACGCCCGTGGTCACCATCACGAGCCCCAGCTCTTCCGCCTTCGCGACCACGTCGGCGTCGCGCACGGAGCCGCCCGGTTGGATGACGGCGACGATGCCGTGCTTGGCGGCTTCTTCCACGGAATCCGAAAACGGGAAGAACGCGTCGCTCGCCATCACCGCGCCGCGCGCCTTGTCGCCCGCACGCTTGGCGGCGATCCACGTGGCATCCACCCGGCTCGTCTGGCCCGCGCCGATGCCGACGGTGGTGCTGTCTTTCGCGAACACGATCGCGTTGCTCTTCGCGTGCTTCACGCACGTCCACGCGAACAGCAGATCGCGCACCTGCTCCGGCGTCGGCTGCCGGCTCGTCACGACGGTAAGGTCTTTCTCCGCCACCGCGCTTCGGTCTTCGTCTTGCACCAACACGCCGCCCAGAGCGGATCGATACGACTGCCCTCCGCTCTCCGCCTTCTGGCCTCTCATCTCCACGAGTCTCAAATTCGTCTTCTGCTTCAGCAACTCCACACATTCATCCTCGTAGCCCGGCGCAACGATCACCTCCACGAACATCTTCTCGTCGAGGATCATCTGCGCGATGCGGGCCGTGCACGGGCGGTTGAGCGCGATGATCACGCCGAAGGCGGAGAGGCGATCGGCGTCGTACGCGCGGCGGAAGGCGGCGTCGATCGACGCATCGCTTGCGATGCCGCACGGATTGGCGTGCTTCACCATCACGACGGTCGGTTCGGCGAAATCCGTCACCGCGGTCCACGCGCCGTCGGCGTCCAACATATTCAAATACGATAATTCCTTTCCCTGGAGTTGGCGCCACGGCCGTGATGACGGCGCGGCGGTCGTCGGGTCGTACAGATCGTAGTAACGTCCGGATTGATGCGGATTTTCGCCGTAGCGCAGGGTGGTGCCGTTCGTCAGGATCACGCCGGTGTTCGCGCCGTCGCTGAGGTACTGCGCGATGAGCGCGTCGTACGCGGCGGTGTGCACGAAGACTTTCGCGGCGCACTGCGCGCGGAACGCCGGCGACGTATCGCCGTCGCGCTCGATCTGCTCCGCGAGCGCGTTGTAATCGACTGGGTCGCAGACGACGGTGACGCTCGCGTGGTTCTTGGCGGCGCTGCGCAGGAGCGTGGGGCCGCCGATGTCGATCTGCTCGACGACCTCGGCTCGCGACTTGCTCGCGTCGCGCATCGTCTGCGCGAAGGGGTAGAGGTTCACGACGACGATGTCGATGGGATCGATGCCCAACTGCCGCGCTTCGGCGGCGTGCGTCGCGTCGTCGCGCCGGTAGAGTACGGCGCCGGTGATCAGCGGATGCATCGTCTTGACACGCCCGGAAAAACATTCTGGAAACTGCGTGATGCTCTCGACGCTCGTGACGGGAATCGCGGCTTCCCGCAGCGCTTTCTCCGTTCCTCCCGTCGCGATCAGCTCGATGCCCAGCGCCTGGAG
>CAZTYD010000069.1:0-5582 GCA_964618035.1 uncultured Candidatus Peribacteria bacterium | reverse complement strand
AGTACGCAAGGAACACGGCGTGGTCGACATCCTGGTGAACAACGCCGGCATCGGCTTCCGCGGCTACGTGGCCGATCAGGATTTCTCCACGCAGATCGATGCGACCATCCAGACGAACTGCACGGCGCTCGTGCGCCTGTCGCAACTGTTCCTGTCCGATTTGCACGAGCACAACGGCTATCTCGTGAACATCTCGTCCATCGTCGGCGCCGTGCCGATTCCCACGTACGCGGTGTACGCGGCCAGCAAGGCGTTCGTCACGTCGTTCAGCGAGGCGCTGCGGCGCGAGTGTCGCATGCGGAAGTTGCGGGTGTCGGTGCTCACCGTGCTGCCGACCACCACCGAGACGTCGTTCTTCCGCAAGGCGGATCCGCAGGCGGCGTCCGGACGCCGCCGCGTGCCGGCCGACGCGCTCGCGCGGAAGGTCGTCGATCGCATGCTCAGTCGCCGCGCGTTCCTGGTGCACACCGTGCAGAGCCATCTGTTTCTCTCGCTGTTCCGGCTGCTCGGGTGGAAGCTCGGCGGCTACCTGACGACGGTGTTCTACCGAAGGAATGGAGAATGGAAAATGTAAAATGGAGAATGATATGTCAACAGTGGTACGATCAAACGTTGTCCTCTTCCATTTTCTTCTCATGCAGCTCACTCTCGCCACCAAGATCACGCTGTCGCGGATGGTATTCGCCCTCGCGTCCATCGTGTGCCTCTTCATCGCTTTTCCGTACAACGCCTTCGCGAGTCTCGCGTGCTTCGTCATCGCCGTCGCCACCGATTTCATCGATGGGCGCGTGGCGCGGGCGCGCAAGGAGGTGACGCCCATCGGCATCCTGCTCGATCCGCTCGTCGACAAGCTCACCGTGCTGGCCATCCTCATCGCGCTGGTGGAGATCGCCGTGGTGCCCGCGTGGATGGTCATCCTGATCCTCTTCCGCGAGCTCGTCGTCACGTCGTTCCGCGATTACGCCATCTCGAAGGGCATCGCCATTCCATCCGTGATGTCCGGCAAAGTGAAATCGACGCTTCAGTATCTGGGCATCGCCCTCGCGCTGCTCTTGCTCGGCCTGGCGGATTTGCTCGGCAAGACGTCGCTCGACGTCCGCGTGGTCACCGCCGTCTACGAACTGACGTTCTACACGCTGCTCGCGTCGATCTTCCTCGGCTACTACGGCATGTTCGTGATCTTCCGCGATAACGGGAGGAGAGTACTGGCTGTGGACGGACCGCCAAAAGAGAACGCAACCGAACAGCATCTTCCGTAGTCGCGGTTCGTTACCGCGACGGTCGGGAGCCATGTACGTCGCAGCGGTACCGAACCGCTGCTACGGTGTGTATTGGATTAATTGCTCCAGCAGCGCCTTCGCCTGTCCGATCACCACTTCCGGCAGGAACAACCCGCGCTTCACGAAGTTGCTGTCGGTTTCCCAGAACCAGCGCGTGTCGATGAACTTCAACCCGTCCGCGCCGAGGATGATGTTGTCCGTCTTCGTGAGCCAGTCGAAAACCTGCAGTACCGGGTAGCGCGGCCGCGTGTCGGGGAGCAGCTTGCGTTCGCGATGGGTGAGGAGCAGCAGGTAGAGGAACAGGATGCACTGATCGCGCGTCGCCGCGTCGATGTTGCTCAAATCGAGATCGTGCAGGTGCGTGCCGGCGACGTACTCCTGAAAGAGGTAGAACGTCTGCCGCCCGCGGTTTTGGGGGGAATGCGGCTCGCCCATCAGCAGGTATTCCTTGGGCAGGAAATTGTGGTGTTGGAAGGGGCCGTCGAGAATCGATTCGATGCGTCCGCGCAGCTCGATGCCGTAATCGGCTTCGAGATCGGGGATCTTTCGCGTGAGCGTGTGCCGCACGTCGCGCTGCAGCGCGACGAGGCGATCGAGGCGCGGGTGGACGTACGGCTCGTGACCGTCGCGCGGCTCGAAGTAGCCGAAGAATTCGGCGAATTGCAGGTAGAGGCCGTACTGGCGGCCGATCTCCTCCTCCGTCGGCAGGAACGTCTGCGAGAACTGCTTCCACACCGTTTCGGTGAGCGCGGCGGGCATGGCGACTTTCACGTTCTTGAAGAGGTGGAAATCCATGTCCCAGCGGCCCTCCTTCACCACCCACGGTTCGTTTCGGACACGGAACACCCGCGCCTGCAGGCCGTCCGAAAGCGGATCGAACGTGTGGCAATCAAGTACGTCGCGCATGGGGGCCGGATGCACATCCGATGGATCGTAGATGGCGTGGCACTGGAGCCATGTCTCCAGATCGAAGCGCTGATCATTGGACGGCGTGCGGGGATCGGTCATCATGACAGTGTCTGAAGCGTAGAGCCTGCGAGAGCGTTGGCCAAGCGGGGTGGCGTTCTGCGCCGCGGTAGAACGTCTTTCATGGCTTTCAAATGGGCAAATATCTCTGTCGTCCCATTTTTCCGGTAGCGATCGTGGCGCGTTCGTCCTACTGTGAGTCCTATGCTCCTGTTCGACCTCAGCCTCTTGCTGATCATCTTCCTCGTCGGATTCGTGGTCATCACCGCCGCGTACTTCATCCGCTTCGACGTGCCGGCCGTGCCGAGCCCGTCCGCGATCGCCCGCCGCATGGTGGACGCCGCCGAGCTGAAGGGGACCGAGACGGTGATGGATTTGGGCGCGGGCGACGGCCGCATCCTCATCGAGGCGAAACGCCGTTTCCCCGGCATCCGCGCCATCGGCTTCGAGTTGGTTCCCACGATCTGGTGGCTCGGATCGCTGCGCGTCTGGTGGTCGGGGCAATCCATCGACTGGCGCCGCGAGGATGCCCTGGACGCCGACGTGCGGCAGGCGAACGTCATCTTCCTGTACGTCACGCCCGAGATGATGCAGCGACTGGAAGAGAAATTCGACCGCGAGCTCCGCATGGGCACCAAGGTGGTGTCGCACGTGTTCACCTTCAAGAACCACATTCCCATTGAGCAGGTGAAGGTGCCGTGGAAGGGGGGCGAGAAGACGGTGCGGGTGTATGAGTGGTAATCCGGCTCCGCGGTGAGGGAGAAGGCGGAGACAACGGTTGTTTGCTTTGCCCCAGCCGGCGAAACCGGCTGTGCCGAGAGGGAAGTGTACACATCTGTGTCATGCTGAGGTGCGTTGTACATCTGGTACTCCCTCCAGTGCCTTTCTCCACGCACTCCCTCCCGAGAAGCCACGAAGCAAGACGCAGGGCGGCAGCACTGGCAGTATCACATGCTACCTCAGACTTTACGTTGAATGGTGCCCTGGTGGTCTTCATGCCTCAGCGTCGCGCTTCGTGGCTTCCCTGTTCGCCATCAACGGGAGAACCGGTCAATCAGTCATAAAGGGATCACAATGCACCTCAGCGTGACACGTGAGCGTCTACGAGTAGCTCCCTCTTCCAGAGGAGAATATTCAAGACTTTGCATCCAACAACTATCCCGTACGCCCCCGCCACGCCCCACCACGGCACGCCGCTCACATCGATCGACGCGAACGGCACGCGCGCCATCAGCTCCGTCATGCGGATCATCCACTCCAGGCAGCCGAAGGCGACGTAGCTGGCGAGTAGGCCCAACGGGAACCAGAGCCAACTGAGGCACACGCCCAGGAAGCCAACGAGCATCGCGGCAGGGATGAGCGGCGTCACCAACAAGTTCGCGACGGGCGCGACGAGCGAGATGCGGCCGAAGAGGAAGGCGATCCACGGCAATGTGGCGATCTGCGCGGCTACGGTGGCCTGCAGGTTCTCGCGCATGCCGAAGGTATCGGGAACTCGCGTGAAGAGCGGCGCGAGCAGCGGCGAGCATTCGTTCAGGCCGAGCACGGCGATGAACGAGAGCTGGAAGCCGGCGTCGTACCACAGGAGCTTCGGGTTCCATGCAAGCATGAAGCCGGCCGCCCAGAGAATGAGCAGACGCGTGTCGGTCTGCCGGTGCAGTTGCAACGCGATTAATCCGAGGATCCCCATGACGGCCGCGCGGACCACCGACGCGCTGGCGCCGACGAACAGCGTGAAGAGCGCGATGCCGGCCACCATCGGCACGAATCGCCACCGCAGCGGCAGCCAGAAGAGCAGGCTGCCGAGGCATGTGACGATCATCGTGATGTTCGTGCCCGAGATGGCGATGATGTGCGTGAGGCCGGTGGCATTGAAATCCGTTGTCAGGTGATCGGGAATCCCGCGGCGCGATCCGGTGAGGAGCCCCGCGAGAAATGAAGCGTGCGGCTCCGGTTGCAGCAGATTGATCTGTCGTTCGAATCGCTCTTTCCATGCGTAGAGAACTCGGAAGAACGACGGGCGCGTCGGCTCACGCGCGAGCGTGATCGACGGTCGTATCATGACGGCGTAGATGTCGAAGCGGCTCAGATACTTGTCGTAGGCGAAGCTCTCGCTCGGCTTGGGTGCCTCGAGTTTGCCAACAATTCTCAGCTCGTCGCCGAAGTAGTACTGCGGCCAGCCGTCCATGTCGGTGACGAGGATCTTCCCATGCACGGCCCGCGTCGCGCCGCTCTGCGCGAGATTCGAAACGGCGACGGTGTACTGCGTCTTGAGCGGCCGGCGGTCCGGTTCGTCGGCGATCGTTCCCGTGAGGGTGACGCGCGCGCCGGTGGCGAACGTATCGACCGTCGACGCTAGTGGAACGTGCGTCGTCCGTTGCACGGACCAGAGCGCAGCCAGGATGCCGATGAGCATCGCTGCGATGATGGCGGCCTGCTGTTTCCAGAGAGTCATCAGTATGCTGATGCCGATCAAGCAGCCGATGATCCACGAGAGCGCAGCCAGGTACACCGGACGCTGCCACCACTGCAATACTCCGATGCCGATGATGAAGCCGAGCAGGAACGTGAGAGACAGCTGCGAGCGATGCATGCAAACAGCCTCGCATCAGCTCTGCGCCAGCGCGATCCACTCTTCGATACTGAGAGTCTGCGGACGTCGATCCATGGCTATCCTCAGCCGTTCCAGGCGTTCTGCCACCTCGTGGAACGTCCCCAGCGTGTTGCGTAGCATCTTCCGTTTCTGTCCGAAGGCGATCTTGGTGAGCTTGAAGATCTGCTCGATGGTCTGCGCATCGGCCTTCGGCTGCGCGAAGCAGTCAACGTGGAGCACGGCGGAATCCACGGCCGGCGGCGGCAGGAAGGCGCCCGGTGCTACCCGGCAGGCGATGCGCGGCGTGCCGAAGAGCCCCACGAGGATGGTGAGGATCCCCGCGT
The DNA here is from genome assembly GCA_964618035.1 of uncultured Candidatus Peribacteria bacterium. Lineage (GTDB taxonomy): Bacteria > Patescibacteriota > Gracilibacteria > Peribacterales > Peribacteraceae > JAQBQQ01. The sequence continues at coordinate 399 of CAZTYD010000069.1, read as the reverse complement.
CTTTGGCATCCACGATCTTCTCGGCCACCTCGCGCTGAATGAGGAGCGTCATCGACGTGGGGATGACGGGCGATTCCAGAAACGCATGCCGCAGCAGCGGCGAGGTGATGTGGTACGGAATATTCGCGACGATCTTGTAGGGCTCGGCGGGGAAGGGGACGTGGAGGGCGTTACCGTGGATGAGGGTTAATTGGTTGATTGGTTTTTTGGTTGATTGGATTGGTCGTAGGAAATCTTGGAGGAGGGGAATCAGGCGTTGGTCGAATTCGATGGCCGTCACATGGCTGGCGGCTTGGATCAGTTCGCGCGTGAGCACGCCGATGCCGGGGCCGATCTCCACCACGTGGTCGGATTCTTCGATCTCGGCGGTGTTCACGATGGTCTCCAGCACGTCCTCGT
>CAZTYD010000068.1:0-5591 GCA_964618035.1 uncultured Candidatus Peribacteria bacterium | reverse complement strand
GCTCGGCGTGAACCACTACTTCCCTTCCGGCACGGATGCGGACTTGAAGTTCCTCGCCGGCCTCGACGTCGACAGTATCGTCGACACGGTGCAGGACGAAGTGCGCAAGGAAGTGACCGGCGGCGAAGACGCGTTCGTCACCTCGGTGTACGCGCTCCTGCAGAATTCCCGCGAGAGCCGCTTCAAGGACTCCGCGCAGCCGTATCTCGAACGCCTCGCCTCCGACGAGGAGTACCTGGAATCGCTCCGCGACGAATGGCGCAAGCGGACCTGCCCGGTGGAGAGGTTGCCGGATAACCGGAAGCTGCGGCAGATGCTGTCGGGGGATTGATGAAGATTGCAAGATTGCAAGACTGCAAGATTTCAAAGAAAACCCAAGGGAGGAACTCTTGTGTCTTCCTTGGGTTCTTGCAGTCTTGCAATCTTGCAATCTTCTCCCCCAACCATCTTTGCGTGAAATATCTCCCCCACTATGCCACACTGCTCCCACCCGGAGGGATGGCCGAGTGGTCTATGGCGACAGTCTTGAAAACTGTTATACCCGCAAGGGTATCGAGAGTTCGAATCTCTCTCCCTCCGCCACGCGTAAATAGGAACATCGTACGAGTCTCTTTTTTTAGGAAAGAGAGATGAGAAGTCTATGGTGAGCGAGCGGAGCGAGTCGAACCAAATCTCTCTCCCTCCGCCAATTGACTACAGCTTCGTTGTTCCATAGCTACTTCATTGCCAGGGAGAGAGATGAGAAGTTTACCCTGAGCGCAGCGAAGCGAAGTCTAAGGGAATCTCTCTCCGCCACTGGAAAAGACTCCAAGATTGCAAGACTGCAAGAATGCAATTTTTTTTTGAATGGCAAAAGAATTTTTGGGGTTTTCACAGCGCAAAGGCAGGGATGTTCTGATAGGATGACTGAGACATTCCCTTGTCACCACTTATGCGCCTTCTTCGCACATTTCTTTCGCCTGTCATCGCCGCATCGTTGCTGGTGACATCCACCCCCGGACTGGCGGCGGACAATTCCTCCTTCCGCGATGTGAAACCCGGCGACTTCGGCTTCGAGGCGGTGGAGTACCTGAAGATGAAGGGCGTGCTCGTTGGATACGACGACGGTACCTTCCGGCCCGACAAGCAGGTGAACCGCGCCGAGGCGATCAAGATCATCGCGGCGCCGTTCATGACCGAGACGGAACAGAAGAAGATCGGCAAGAGCGTGTACGACGACGTGACGGACGGCGACTGGTACGTGCCGTACGTGGAGTGGGCGCGCCAGCAACTGAGGATCCTCGACGGCCCGCCGAAGACCACGATGTTCCACCCGCTCCGCGGCGTGACGAAGGCGGAGTTCCTCAAGATGATGCTGCTCGCGAACGACGTCGATCCCAACTCGTACAGCGAGATCAAACTCCCCTTGGCCGCCGACGTGACGGACGCCTCGCAGTGGTACTACCCGTTCTACCGGTACGCGGTGTCCGCTGCCATCACCGCACCAGCGAAGAACGGCACGCTCGGTCCGGCACGCGAGCTGACGCGCGTCGACGTGGCGGTTCTGCTCTACCGCTACTTGCGTTTCAAGGAAGGCAACAGCACGCAGGTCCTGCTCGACAACGCGCAGGCCGAGATCGTGAACGTGCTGAACGCGCTCGGGAGAAGCGACGTGAAGGAGGCCGAGTACGCCTCGGCACGCGCCCTCATCGCGTCGCGCGGCGCGCTCACCAGTGCGCCGGGCGAGGGAGTGGTGAAATCATCCGTGAAGTTGGCCGAGGGATTCCGCTCGCTCGTGCGGGCTTACCGCGCCGGCATCGACGGCGACTTCGACGCCGTGATCAAGCTGTGCGGCGACGCGTGGTACCTCGGATCACTGGCCAAGGAGATGTCACCGGAAACGCCGAACTCCGCCACGCAGCTGCAGGCCCTGGCGAAATCTCTGGCAGACAGCGCCCGGGCGAGGAAGAAGTAGTTTCTGATCGTGCGGTCTGAGGATTCAGGATCGGAATCCCAAGATTGCTCAAAGTAAAATTTGTTATTATAATATAAATATGAACCTTGAGAAACTTCCTGAACGCGTCGCGAACACGGTGATCGAAGGAGTGAGGGAGATCGCCAAGACGCCGGTAAGGCAGATGAAGAATCCTGAGGATTTGCTGCATCCCGCCTCGTACGTCGACGTCGGAGCGAGCATGGGCTTGAAGACTGCCGAAGCAGTGGCCCATGCGGGTCTGAGCGCCGTCGGCGCAGTGATGACGGAGACAGTGAATGCAGCACGGAATGTGCTAGGCGGCGCTGCCAAAGGTACGCTGAAGCTCGCCGCGGCAGCTCCCGTACTCCCCTTCCACGCCGCTGCGTAGACATTGCGTTTTCGATCCAATCGATTATGGTGACGGGGTGCAGCGCCTGAGCCCGCCACTCGTCTTTTCCGCATCGGTCGTACGGGGCGCCGGCCGCGGCCGTACCATCGGATCTCCGACATTGAACCTCCAGCTGGAAGATATTCCGTCAACACTGGAAGAAGGCATCTATGCATGTTTCGTGATGCTCGGAGAGGAGGGAGAGACGCTGCCGGCAGCGATTCACTACGGACCGCGACCTGTGTTCAACGACTCACAGACGTTCGAGGCACACATTCTCGATAGAACAATCGATCATGCTCCCGACCGCGTGCAGGTTCGGGTAGTGGCCTACCTGCGCGAGGTGCGTAATTACGAGACACAAGAACTGCTGATGGAACAGATTCAAGCAGATGTGGCGGCGGCGCGTGCTATTCTCTCCGACACGTGACTATGCTCGGGTTTTTCAAGCGCCTCCTCCCGCAACGGCACCCGCTGCGCCTCGCGTGGCACCGCGCCAAGGCGTTTGCCGCCGCCGCTCGGTACGGGTTTCCCGCGAGGAAACTCACGGTCATCGGCATTACGGGAACCGACGGGAAGACCACCACCGTCGGCATGCTCGCGCACCTGCTGCGCAAGTGCGGCAAGAGCGTGGGCGCGGCGTCCACCGCGTTCCTGCAGGTGAATGAGGAGTTCATTCCGAACGACTCGCACCTCACCTCCCTCAGCCCGGCCGCGCTGCAGGCGTTCCTGCGCCGTCTTGTGAACGAGGGCTGCACCCACGCGGTGATCGAGATGTCGTCGCACGGGCTCGTGCAGAGCCGCGTTGCGTACACGTGGCCGCGCATCGCGGCTATCACGAACGTGAGCAGCGAACACCTCGATTACCATGGCACCATGCGGCAGTATCAGAGCGACAAGGGCATCATCTTCAGCATGCTCGACGCGGGGGGGACGAAGGTGCTGAACGGCAGCGATCCCAGTACGGCGCTCTACGAGAAGATCCCCTCCAAGAAGACGCTGATCTACAACCACGATCAGGGAAACCTGTGGGCGACGGACGCGACGGCCACCGCCGGCGGATCGACGGCCGTGCTCCACTACTTGGGGAACGACGTGACGCTGCACCTCTCGGTGCCGGGGCTCTTCAATGTCGAGAACGCGCAGTGCGCCATCGGCTGCGCCATCGCCGTCGGTCTCCCGTTCGAGTCGTCCGTGAGGGCTCTCGCGACGTTCCGGGGCGTTCCGGGGCGGATGGAACGGATCGAGGAGGGGCAGCCGTTCGCGCTGTACGTGGACTTCGCCGTCTCGCCGCAGGCGTACCGGAAGACACTCGAGACGCTCCGTCGCATCGCGGGCGAGGGGCACCGCGTACTCGTGCTGTGCGGCAGCTGCGGCAACCGCATGCGCGAGAAGCGTCCGGAAGTGGGGCGTGTGTGCAGCGAGCTGGCCGACTTGGTCGTGGCGACCGAGGATGAGACGTACGGCGAAGACCCGCGCAAGGTGCTCGACGAGCTGTGGGCCGGAGTGGACCAGGTGAAGACCGAAGCGCACAGAATTTTCGACCGCCGCGAGGCCATCCGTTTCATCCTGCAGGCGGCGCAACCCGGCGACGCGGTGGTCCTGTGCGGCATGGGGCCGTTCGCGACCATGACGAAACTGGAAGGACGCGTTCCGTGGGACGAGCGCGAGATCGCCCGCGGCTTACTTCGCGAATTGGGGGCGGCGGCGCAGCGATAGCGGCGTCCTGGGCTGTTTCTGGAACTTCTCGGTCACGCGGCTCAGCGCGATCAGTCCCATCGCCGGCATGGTCCAGCCGGCATCGATGGACAGCTGCTCGGTCCCCGCCATCACCGGCTCGCGCGCGGCGACGGCCGTTGCCTCCTGCGAGATGCGCTCGCGCTCGCGCGTCCGTTGCTTGAGTTTCCAGTACGTCAGCATAGTCGCTCACTGTAGATCGGATTGGGCAAAATGTACAATCTAGGTTGATCTATATAAATGTTCAGTGGATTTGCAGAAGTCATACCAGAAGTCAGAAGTCAGAAGGCAGAAGTCAGTTGTAGTATGACTCCAGAAGTAGCGCCCCTGACTTCTGACTTCTGACTTCTGACTTCTGACTTCTGATTTCACCTCCATGGACCATTCCTCACCCGTCTCCCGCATCGCCGGTCTCGACGAAGCCGGCCGCGGCGCGCTTGCCGGGCCCGTCGTGGCCGGCGCGGTGATCCTGCCGTTCGAGCTCACGCGTCGCCGGCGCGCCATGCCGTGCTGGTCGCCGCACCGCAAGAAACCGGCGGGCATCGACTGCCTCATCGCCGACAGCAAGATGCTGAGCCCCGTGGATCGCGACATCGCGTTCCAGTGGATCTCGCAGTGGTGCGCGTGGGGCGTGGGTGTCGTCGGCAACGAGTACATCGACGAATTCGGCATCGTGCGCGCGACCGAGCATGCGATGCGCCTGGCCATCGAGCACCTGGCGCGTGCGGCGACGCCGGAGCGCCTGCTCGTCGACGGGCGGGACGCGTTCCGGTTCGAGTATCCGCACGAGTCGGTGGTGCGCGGCGATTCGACGCACGCCTGCATCGCCGCAGCGTCCATCGTCGCCAAGGTGACGCGCGACCGCATCATGCGCGAGTGGCACGCGTCGTATCCGCAGTACCTCTTCGACGGGCACAAAGGCTACGGCAGCCCCGAGCACCGCGCACGCATTCTCACGCACGGACCCTGTCCGCTCCACCGTCGATCGTTCCTCTCGAGCATCTTGATGCAGCAGTTATCGCTGCTCCAGGCGTGAGCGACGTGATGCGGCAATCCACACGATGATCCCGGCAATGAATACCGGAATCGTCAGCGCCTGCCCGCGCGTGAGCGTCAGCGTGCCGACGGTGAGCACCGAGTGATCGGGCACGCGGATGAACTCGATGAGGAACCGCATGATGCCGTAGAGAAGGAGGAACAGCGCGCACGTCTTCCCCACCGCGGCACGGGAACCGAAGCGGAGGTGCGCGTAGCACGCGGCGGCGATCAGCAGGCTGCCGATCATGTCGTACAGCTGCACCGGGTGCCGCAATCCTTCGACACCGGGAATGGCGATGCCCCAGGGGAGCGTGGTCACCGAGCCGTACAGTTCCTGGTTGATGAAATTGCCGAAGCGGCCCAGCGCCAAGCCGATGGCGACCGGCACCACCACCGTGTCGGCAAGCGCGGCGGGCGGGATCCTCATGCGCCGCACGACGTACCAGAGCGCCAGCGCCACGCCGATGAACCCTC